>JAGLQD010000044.1 GCA_023136985.1 Candidatus Sabulitectum sp.
CTGCAGAACCCGCAGCAGTTTTACCTGCATGGCAATACTCACATCACCGATCTCATCAAGAAACAGTGTTCCCGCCCCGGCAGCGATAAACTTGCCTTTTCTGTCACTGACTGCACCGGTAAATGCACCGCGAAGATATCCAAACAGCTCCGACTCCAGAAGAGCGTCAGGAAGTGCACCACAGTTTACTGCTATAAATGGTTCATCTTTTCTTGAACCGCTGGAATGAATTGCCCTTGCAAGCACCTCTTTGCCGGTTCCGGTTTCCCCCTGGATCAGTACAGTGGCAGGAGACGACGCAACAGCTGGAATAAGCTTGAATACCTTTTGCATGGCAGAGCTTCTGCTGACCAGATCCCCGACCTGATATCTGCTCTGCAACTGATTCTGAAGATTCTCGATCTCGCTTAAGTCCCTGAAGGTTTCAGCTCCGCCCAGTACGCTCCCGTTTTCATCTCGGAGTACCGCCGTTGAAACACTTATGGGAATCCGATCTCCCTCTGAATCAACAATGTACCCTGCACGGCACCTGATCTGCTTACCGGTAGACATTGATTCACGCAGAGCACATGCAGTCTCGCACATGGATGATCTGAAAACCTCGCTGCACTCCCGGCCGATTGCCTCCTGGCGGGAAATGCCGGTTATCTCTTCTGCCGCCCGATTGAAAGAGGTTATTTTCCAGTTGGAATCAACGGTGAAAACGCCGTCTGAAATGCTTTCAAGAATGGCTTTTGTTGAGTCCATAACTTCCTTTCTGAAACCCTAGCGACAATATAGCAAAAATGCTACGGTAGAAGATAGAAAGGCACTCTTGACATGTATTCTGCATTTATAAATACTAGCGTTAGTACATAAACAAATACGGAGGTTAAGATGCGCTATTTCATGTTAATTATCACAATGACCATTCTCGCTCTTTCCACAGCATGCACATCTGCAGGAGACGATATTACATCCCCTGCCACTCCGGAACTCCTGAATGCAGAGAACAACCTTGACACATATGTAGCAGAATGCCGGGCAAGCATGAGAACCATAGGAGGCCAGGCAGTTATACACTATGCTGTTAATGGCACATACCCTGCAAACATGGAAGAGATGGGCGAGCCATACAGTGAAATGACCTGCCCCGAGTGTGGTCTTACCTATGAATTCTTCGGTGACCAGAAATACTACTTTTTAAGCTGCCCCATGCCAAACGATCCAACTCACGGATTTATAGACAATGGTCTTCCCTCATGGATTGAGAATCCTGATCCATCCGAGTGGGAAAACATTTGCCGAGCACACATGAGAGCCTTAGCAAGCCAGGCAGTAATGTACTTCGCCAATCACAACACCTACCCAAACAACCAGGAAGAAATAGGAATGTCAGGCGTTGTCTGTCCAGCCTGCGGTCAGGAATACATACTGATCGGCAGTGAAACTGAATTCTATGTAGGCTGCTCAATGCCAACAGACCCCAACCATGGCAACATTGATAACTTTGTTCCAAGCTGGCAGGACTGATCCCGAACAAGTTCTTCTGATCATTAGTCTGCCGGGGTTGCACCGGTAAGTATGTTCTTCGTTATGAATAATCCAGAGAAAATACCTTCCGAGCTTCGTGAGACCTTCAGAATATCAATAACTGAGGGTGTTTATTCGCAGGTTTACAGCAGCCTGGCCGGGGCGGGGTCCGTGTTCCTCACCAAACTGCTTGTAATGCTCGGAGCTTCTTCAATTCAGTTCGGAATTCTGGCTGCAACCGGGCAGATATTCTTTGTACTGATGCCTCTTGGTGCTCTGGTTACACGAAAACTGACTCTGCACAAATCAGCCACTGTTAAATGGGCTGTAGCAGGCAGGGCTCTTACACCACTGATAGGAGTCTTTCCCCTGTTCCTGTCTGACAGGATATCTATCACTGCTGTTCTGGCTGTGTTTGCCGCTTCTACTGCCCTGCTGGCAGTGTCTGCCAACATCTGGACAGGGTGGATGGCCAGAATGGTTCCTCTGCGGATACGGGGAAGATTCTTTGCAAAGAGAAATGCGGTTCTTCTTTCCTTCGGCCTGTTTGTAGCATTTCTGCTGGGGCTGCTTGTAGACAATTTCAATAATGATGTCGCCTCTCAGCGGCTTGTCATGGCAGGGTTGTTCGTTTTTGCCGGAATCATCGGACTGATTGGTTTAAGAATACTTCTGAAGCAGCCTGAAAGACCCACAAATACAGATGACATACCAGCTTTGAAATTGTTCAAAGAGCCATTCAAAGACAAAAACTTCAGAAAACTCTGTGTGTTCGGTGGCTGGTGGATGCTTGCAATTGGTATAGGTGCCCCATTCTGGCAGCCTTTCATGATTGAAGTTCTCCGGATGGGTGTTACTGAAATGCTGCTCTACGGAATGACAAGCACACTTGGATCTATCCTTACACTGAAGTACTGGGGAAGACTAATCGACAGATATGGGAATATTGCCGCTATGAAACTGGCTATCGGTATCGGGTCAATCATTCCATTTGCCTGGCTCTTTGTTACTCATGGCTCCATCTGGATACTGTTCGTGGAAGCTTTGATCGCCGGCAGTATGTGGGGTTGCGTTGGGGTTGTCACAGCGAATCTGGTGCTGGCTGTAGCCCCGAAAGAGAAAGCTCAGGTGTACTCCGGGCTCTTTGGCGCATTCTGCGGGGCCGGTCTTATTATCACTATGCTGGCATCAGGTATATTTATGCCGCCCCCCATGCTGCTTTTAGGCCTCTCTCTGCACCCCATGCAGGTGCTCTTTCTTATCACAGCATTTGCCAGGCTCAGTGCATTGATCCCGCTTTCCCGGGTAAAGGAACCCAATGCGGTTCCACTTAATGTGGTGCTGGGAAAGCTTCGAATGTGGAGCAAAGTACGCATTCTTAATCTCAGGGTAACTTTGAAAAGAGACAAATCAGAGTAATTCAAAGTATTTGTCTCTGACATGCCTTGCTAAAGATACGATTTCGCATATGTTTAACTTTCGCTTAAACAATGGAGGCAGAAATTGAAAAAAAGCAGGCCATCAGGTTCATCAAGAAAATCCAGTGGGTCGTCAGGCGGATCTAAGCGCTCTTCCAAGGGCAGTATGTTTTCCAGCAGATCAACAGCTGGTAAAAAGAAAACATCCAGCAGAAAGTCAATATTCTCACGGAAAAAAGAAAGCTCATCTTCTTTCACAAAGCCGCACAGAGACCCCGAACAGAAGAATCGTTTTGTAAAGCCTTCACATGATCCCGGCACGAAGTACCGTGATCAGAACGACAACTACCCTGCAGACAACAGCGATGACTATGAGCAGAATCAGACAACCACCGGGAGTTCCAGCTCTGGATGCCTTGGATCGATCAGCGGCATAATCAAGTTTGTTGCATTCCTGATCTTTGTTGTTGTAATTGTAGTCTTCGTGAAATGCGGTTGCTAGAACTCCGCTTGCATTCGTGTTTGATACACCACCTGGAATTATCCTATTGGGTAATCTTGTAGTTATCTGTGATCCCGAAATCCGGAGGGGTCGCAAAATTGCAAAAAGTTAGAGCAAAGGGCGAGTAGTTCCCGGAAGGCTCCCTGTGCTGCTGGTATTCGTGGGGTGGTTTTGCGATTCTCTCAAGCACCGACTGATGAAGCACACTTCCCCTTCGAATCGGCCTGTTCCTCTTGCGGAACAAGCTGAACAAAAAACCTCCCTCGGCATTGTGCATTCTCCCCAGGGAATCGAGATTAAGCCCTGCAAGAGAGTTGCTTTTAAATACAAGCTCATTCTCAATCCGGGATATCATCCATTTGAGGGCAATATCCCCCAGAGATGAATCATCATGGCTGTAGCCGCCCCCGATATCTGAATGTACTCCGGCGAACCATACCTCTTCAACCTGGGTGTTGAGGCTCTCTGTCTGAGCAAACAGCAGATGAGGATAGAATTGAGTTCTGCGCTCATCTATAGACACCGCATGATAAATCCGGTGAACTTCAGGATACACCGTCATCCGGTGGTATCTGTGGGCAAGTTTCTTCCGTATGTTCTTTGTGCGGGTCTGACTTCCGATAGAGCCCACCGTGTCCCATACACAGACAGCTTCAACATCTGCCCTAATCGGCGTGCAGCATCGTTTAAGCTCAGCAGTGCGCAGGGCAAACTTTTCAGCATTTCTGTTGGAAGTATAGGCTTTCCAGAACTTTTTAACGGTTTTACCGGATGCGTCTTTCGGTGCCAGACCGCACAGGGCAATCATGCTTGCAAGGCTTCGAACCGTGTAAGCTCCTCTGCTGAAACCAAACAGGTAGATCCTGTCACCCTGTTCATAATTACTGGAGATGAACTTGAAGCCGTCAAGAATGTTAAAGTGCAACCCCACTCCGAAAGCACAGCCACGGGTGATGTTCCCGAATTTAGTGCCCACTCCCCTGTCATAAGCTTTCAACTGGCGGGGACTCTCTTCAAGCATCTCAAACAACTGAAAAACATTTGTTCTGTCTTTCTGAGTATTGCTTGTCCCGTCAGAGCAGAAGATTAAACTCTTCAAAAATCCTCCTGATTATTCCTGTATTAGTTTACATATACACACTATAACATTTTCTCTACTCCCTGTACAGCAAGCGGTATAAAGCAGCAAACTGTTTAATTTGATTAGCAGGAATCAGTCATCTTACCACAGAGCCAACTGATTTGAATACTTGTAGCAGGAAGGCAACTCCGGCAGCAAGTGTTTAAGTAAGGATATTTATCAAATTCCGTGCAGTACAATACATATGTTGTACAAACTCCAGATAGTACAACACATGTGTTGTATGGCCGCTAAGTAGAGCCCGTGACAATGGTTCATGGAACAAATCAATCATGGCTCAACTGTACACAGTTCATCTTTGCGATGTGCACCAGATACATCAGCAAAAGGCTACTGTGCAAGAACCGATGGATCGCCATCTGATGAAAGACCCTTGAGAACCTGACCTATAACAGCAGAAATACGTTCATCAGGTTGCGGCCAGGAGTTAAATCTTTCGTACATATCAGATATCAGAGCAGAATTCTCACAGGCCTTAAGCTCGCTCCCGAGAATTTCAATTATCTTGCGAACGTTTTTCCTGGAAAACAAGGATCTGATTCGACTGCCCAAAGCGAAACAAGAAGCAAGATCTATATCATACCCAGTTTCCTGCATAACTGAGTCATACTTGCCGTAGAGGTCCTTTTCTGCAACAAAATGTACGGCGTTCATAAGAAAGTAAGCAAGATCCGTAGCATCATCTATGCCTCTTGTGGAGCGTCTGTCTTGCCATGCAAACAACTTGAGTACGAACTGTTCTGCATAACCAGATGATTTCACTTCGAGTTCGTCGTTAAGAAGAAAACTTATTGCAGATGAAAATGCATCATCAAAACCCTGCACGTTCATTTCAAAGATGTCATCTGTACCCCAATTGTACACTTCATCCGGTTCTGCGAATTTCCCGAAAGGAATAATGTCAACTAGTATGCCACTGCTGCAGTGAGTGAGTCTGTGTTCTATTTTGCTATCCGGCTCAAACATGTGCTCCTTGCATAGAATGTCACGAAAACGGGTATACTCATTCAGATATCTTACGCAGATAGCAATATCAAGATCATATGTCGCGCGTCCTGCTGGAGTTTTCAAAACTTCTTCACACAGAAGTATTCTTGAGTATGCTCCGCAGAGAAACCAGGATACCCCAAATTCACTGGCAGCGGTATCAACAGCAGAAAAAACTGCTTTTCTATCCGCATCAACAGTTACTCTATACACTATGACTCTCTTTGATCATCTTCACCACTTCCATGTTCCTCTCCCCACCCTCCGCAAGCAACTCAGCACAGACAAGCAGTTGGGGAGCAATTGGAGTTTGGTTGATTTGCAGGGTCTCCCCCCCCCAGAATCGGTCCATTACAGTGAGGTTGCCCCGGGGATCTGCTCTTAATTTCAATGCTATTGCCAATTCGTTTCTATCTCCCTGCATATAGAGTACTCCGTGCTCAGGATGCAAGTATTTCGTAAGTACTGCAGCAGCAGTTTCTCCGCCGAGTATTGCGCCATAGCGGTTGAGGTCTGTTTGAATCCACCAGTTTTTATCAGGAGCGGTGAACCGTTTTGGGTCGAGTTTTGGGCGAATTTCGGTTGGGTATGCCTCCAGCCACCTGTTTACCAGTTTGTCGCGGTTCATAATTTTACGTTTGTGCTTGTACACCCTGATGTATCCGAGAATTTTGAGATCTCTGAATGTCCACCCTACAGTGCCAAGTGCTACGCCTGCCAGACCGGCAATTTTCCTATAGGTGAAATTGACTGCATCTTCGATTGTAAGCAGAGCGAATATCACCCGGAGCCGTGTCCCCACAAATGCATTTCCCGGTCTCTCATCTACTGTTTTCCGGGGTCTGTTCCCGATCTTATGAACTAGAACAAAGGGATCCTCCTGAGTGAGGTAAATATTTCCTAAAGTGTCAATGAACTGGATACCTCTCTGTTTGAGTTCCCCTGCAGTTCTGTCTGTTATTGCATCGGTTACCAGGATCACCGTTCTGCCTGCAGCGGCCAGGTAGAATTTCAAGGCATCAATCATTTTGGGGTTGATATTCATGATAATAGCGACAGCATATTCGTGGAGTATTCTATTGAAGCTCACCACAGCATCAAAACCAGTTCCCTTGCCTGTGAGTACTTCCCATTTCACTTCATACTCCCCAACAGGTACTTCCTCGCATAGCTTCTGAAGAGCTGCCTCCAGAGTCTCCCTTTCCCGTTTCTGCTGAGTAGCTTTCATGATCGTCCATCCTTTGTTCATTGATATATCCTGTTCATCGCTGATGAACATAACCTATTCTTGTACATTAAGCAAACATAATTTAATCTATATATTTTTGTTGCTTGTCTTTACGATATTGTTTAGCATTAGAATAGCTTAAGGTATTTCAGATATCTATTGTAACGTATTCATAATTTGTTTTAGTTTTATTGTTAGCATTATACCATGTAATATGGATTTCGATATCTATTTCGATAGTTTTCCCGACAGAGACTAATGCTAATCTTCTCTATCCCATTTTGCCAGTGTGCTAAGTAATTTCTAAGTCTCTTCAAAGCCCGATGTGAATCATCCAACGTGTAGTCTATCCCATACTTATCCTTGATTAACATGCGAAAACCCTCAGCAAGTACCAGCGAAATCAGAGGCAGACCCCCACCTCTTGAAGATCCTCCTCCTGGAATCCCTACTGCCACCGATATGCACCGCGGTGCCGGTGGCGGATCCGGCAGGTTGATGTTTTACATGTCAGCTTCCTTGCTCGAGTACAGATTTCCTATGCGTCACGAGCGTGGCCAGATTTGGCCGGATTTGACCTAATTCCGATCAGGCTGAGCACGTATTGGTGCAAATGGCTGCTATGACGTATTTTGTAATCTTATGCAGCAGCGGGTTCGGGTGCGCGGAATAGAGTCACGGATTCGATTCCTCCTTCCACTCGCCATGAGGGAGCCTTTGCGCCGAGTTGCTTGCACTCCCATATCACCCTTTGCGTGCCAACGCCCAATTGATCCATAAGCTTACGCAGGAAAAAGACGCCAGCAATGTCGGGATTGAAGGGGATCGACTTGTGCTCGATCTTGAGATTCCTGGGCGTCCAGTTTTCCGGCAATCTGCCGGGATTGGTGACGATGAGGCGATCCGGGTAGATCTCGACCCGGATGCACCCGCCTACCTCGTCGTAGGAGCGGTGGGTAATCGCGTTCACTAGTGATTCCCGTAGTGCGTAAACGGCATATGCTGGTTTGTCTTCGCGCTCCAACTGATCCTTCTTGAAGCGTGCAGAGAAATCGGTGCGTTGCTGTATAATGGAGACGGCCTCATACAGTGTGCGGACGGCGGGGCCGTCCAGAATAACATCGTTGGCAAGAGGACCGGTCTTGTCACCGGCGTACGAGATGATCCGAACAAACACATTTGGTGACCTTCTTCGTGTTTGAGAGGCGAACAGAACAAAGGCGGCGTTTGTGAGAACACCGCTACGCCGCAGGTAGAGGCGCTCAAGCAGCGCCTCGTCATCCATCGGCCAGGGAGTGGAGAGCGTAGCTCTCAACTCCTGGCCGATCGGTTTGTCTTGGACTTGAGTTTTGCTCATGTTTTTGACTTTCTTCAAACCGAATACCAATACATCAAACGAAATAGCTGCCTCCTCGAATGATGCCATGTTCTGTAACTTTTTCTGTTTTCTCTTCATCATATTTCTTTTCAAGTCTCATCATACCAGGGAGCAGACGAACAGAGAGTGACGAATGCTTCTCCTGCTTGTACATTTTCCTGGCAAGCAGTACTGCACTGCCATCCAGAGACTATAAAGACGAATATCTCAAAATGACATGCTTGACATCGTTTCAGTTCTCCTGTATGGTATTTTTCACTAGACTAGTAGGAATTATTATTTTAAGGGAAAACGACTTCTTCCATATATAACTGTTTGTTCTTTATTTATGAGAATCATAGATGCGATCCGTACCGGATTCGTTCTTGATACAGATTTGAACTTTATCCAGAAGCTCTTAAGCTCGGACGCATTGCTAAGTAAGATACGAAAGCTTCTGAATTCCTGAGGCAAATTTCTGTTTACTGCCTTTGCTGCACACTGTGGGAGGAAATTGTGATTAGGGAAAACGAGCTTCTCACTCTTCTCCTGGCGGCAGGATTGTGGTTTTTTCTTCTTTTCGGCAGGAAAAGGATCACGCAGCTTCCAAAGTTTAAAATTTTGGGGGTGGCATTCGCTGTGACTACTGCTGCATGGGTATTTTCAGTGCTTGAAGGTTTCTTCTTGATGGATTTCTTCCATTTTCTGGAACACTTCTGCTATGCAGCCAGCTCCATGATATTCGCAATGTGGTGCTGGCGGATTTTCTCATACAGAAACGGAAATATTCATTGAACTGGATTATCCCACTGGACGCAATAGCACTTCTTTCTATTCTTGTTGCTTCATTTTTTCTCTGGAACAGCAGATTTGCTAAGCATTACAAGGAAGCCAGATTCGCTCTGTTCCTGTTGCTTATACTGTATTTTTTCCAGGGTACCAGCAGTATTCTCGAGCGCTCTGGAATAACCAGCTCACTGAAGGTCGTCAAAGCCTATTTGGGACTTATGTTACCGATGGTTCTCTTCTTTGCGGTCTATGCCCTGCTTAAAGAGCAATCTGAAATAAAGCTGAACATGTACAGATCACTGGTCTCACTTAATGAAGATATCATCTACTTTATCGACTCAAATTATCTGTACTGCTCTGTGAATGAGGCATTTCTCTCTGCACATGGGAAAAAGCATGATGAGGTCATTGGTTGCTCAGTTGCGGAAATTGTGGGGAAAAACACGTTTGAGAGTAAGCTGAAGGCACATTTTGATCTATGCCTATCAGGTGAGATGATTAAATTTCAAGAAGTATTCAATTATTCATCACTTGGATTGCGTGAAATGGATGTGATCTTTCATCCAGTTCGAGGAAAAAGTGATTTGATCACTGGAGTTGTGGTGAGCTGTCGGGATATAGCAGAGCATAATCTGAGGGAGCTGACGCTGAAGGATAAGGAGGAGCGCTTCCATACCCTGTTTGATGGTATGACTGATGGTATTGCTGTTTGCAAAGCAGTGGAAAAAGGTACCGATTTTGTTTTTAAAGATATTAATCGTGCTGCGCAGGAAATGGATGGTGTTTTAAGAGATGAAGTAATTGGACGAAAACTGACTGAAGTATTTCCCGGTGTGAAGAAGTCTGGAGTGCTGGATGTTATGTGCCGGGTCTGGAAGACCGGAAATACCGGTAATTGTATCGAAACACATTATAATGGCGATGACATTGCCTTCTGGCGAAAGAACACTGTATATAAACTTCCATCAGGTGAAGTTGTTGCAGTCTATTCAGATGAAACTTTGATTAGGCATTCGGTGGAGGCTCTGCGCAGGAGTGAGAAGCGATACCGAACCCTGGTTGAAACAATGGTTCATGGTGTTCATGAAATTGATATCTCCGGAATTACTGTTTTCGCAAACTCTGCGTATCACAGGATACTGGGTTATGAGAACGGAGAATTGATCGGTCGATCGATGTTCTTTAATCAGGATCCTGATGTAAGTAATTCTCTTATGGAATACATCGAATCTAGGATTCAGCAAAAGTCGAAACCGAAACCCTGGTTCGGCAAAGCATGCAAAAAAGACGGTACTCTCATTGATATTCAGGCGGACTGGAATTACAGATTGAGCGATAGAAGCGAGATAACAGGTTTCATATCAATTGTTACAGATATTTCACAGCGGGTGAAAAATGAGAGGGCTCTGAAAACAGAGCATTCAAGGTTTGTAGCTATAATGGATTCTCTTGAAGCGCTGGTCTTCGTGTCGGATATGGACACCCATGAGATACTGTTTGCAAATAAAAAAATAAGAAAACAGAGCGGTGAAGTCACAGGTGGAGTATGCTGGCAGAACCTCCGGCGGGGACAGACAGCACCGTGTTCGTTATGTGCAATTCCACTTCTGCTGGATGCCAATGGGAAGCCTGAGGAACCCCATATCTGGGAATTCATGAATCCTGTAGAAAATAGATGGTATCAATCCAGTGATCAGGCTATCTCCTGGCCCGACGGGCGGATTGTTCATCTGGGTATTGCCACTGACATTACACAAAGAAAGCTCGCTGAAGATGCCCTGCTTGTTGAATCCCAACGATTGACAAACATTATTGATGGGGCCAATGCAGGTACATGGCAGTGGAATGTACAGACCGGAGAGCTTACCATTAACGATCGCTGG
>JAGLQD010000440.1 GCA_023136985.1 Candidatus Sabulitectum sp.
GGGAAACTGAACCCGCTTCAAAGAGCAGCAGAAGCAGGATAGGAGCAATTGGCCTGTTTCTTGTCAGTCTGATTCTTGCTGCAGGTCTGTTTATACACTATCTGCCTATGTCACGTGCATCTGCATTGGTATTCAGAGGGAAAGATATTTTTCTCGCAAGAACAGAGATGACCATGAATGGAGCCTATTCAGCTTCGGAGGAATGGGTCAATTCCGGTGATGAATCGGCTTTTAACGGGGCAATAATTCAGTGGCAAAATGCAAAAATATATGCAGACAGCGCAGTTGCATACTCCAGGGAGGCCACGGAGGCTTACCCATATGACCTGGGCGGGTGGTATGCCCTGGGCAGTGCTCTTCTTACAAGGTATATGGTGCTGGACCCCCCGGTGCCTTCAATGCGTTCTGCCATTGAAGCTGCGGGGTTGTCAGGCCAGATCTCAGAGGCGGAGATCAGAAATGATCTGCTTTCGGGAATGGCAGCCTATGACAGCCTTATCACCATGGCACCCAATTATGCAGAGGTTCACAACAATCTGGCACTGGGATATTCCAATCTGGGAATGCTTGATGAATCCATGGAGGAATTGTACAGGGCGTACAGGATCCACGCCCACAGGCGAATTGATTATATCAATCAGGTTCTTTCGCTCCTTACGATCCGCCCTGGCTCGATCCACGGTGCTATTCTTTGTTTTCATCACTCTCTTACTGACTTCGATCAAGAGGCTACAGGAATAAAGCTTGATAAAAATGAAAAATCAATCACGGAAAACGCCTGGTTTCTTACCGCTATACAACCGGAGAATGCTGCAGTGTTGCAGGAGGAGTTTATTGCCTTGATCGAAGAAATTCTTCCCGTGGGATCTCAGGAGCTGATGATTGAAAGAATAAGGACCATCAACGAGTATTCTCCGTTCGCAAACTGGGAGAATGAGTCCCTGCTTATTATGGATGACCATGAGGCAATTCTGGAATGCCGAAAGATGTTTTCTGCCTGTGCATGGGCTGGCCGCGCTTTCCCGGTGGTTTTACCAGCTGACAGAGACTTTTATACTTATCCCGCGGAAATTCTTTTTCAATCCCATTGGGATCCTGTGATCTTCGATCTCGTATTGGATATTTTTCGTGATCAAATAGTAATTGACCGTAATCTTGATGATACGAATACTCTTATTGCCAGCGATCGATTTGCAGACGTTGTTGAGCCTTCTGTTGCAGTATCGGTCAGAGCAGTGAGATTCGCACTGGGAGGAAGCAGAACGGCTCTCAGGCAGGGCTTTGCCATGCCATGGCTTAGTGGAGCTCTTCCGGAGATCATCTCTGACAGTCTTCATCAGAGGATGTATGAAGATTCTCTGAATACTGACTGGTACAGGATGGAACTGAAGATGACATTCCTTCTTGTGAGTTCTTACTGGTGGGACTACAACATTTTCGCGTCCGGGCAGAATCAGTACCTTCTCGAACGCATATTCTATTGCAGAGATATGATTCGCCAGCTTGAGCCGGCTTCCTGGCAATCAATAGTATCTTCAATTCTCACCGGGGAGATTGAAAGAATCAGTTTACAGACAAACGGGGTATGTCCGGCGACTGTGGGTATGCTTAGAGACGATCTGGTGAATGGCGCTGCCAGGGTATACAATTAGCTGCTGCACTTGATATAATTCTGCGTATATCTTAGATTAGCATCACTTGTGCTTTCCGGCATGGGCGCGTTGCGCCCATTTTTGCTATAACGCTGATTTGGTTTCAGCATTTATGGAGGTTGTTCTTTGACTCATGATGATGTACTGGAGCATGTTGAGGAAATAGTGGCTGAATCCGGCCTGCTTCTTGTTGATACAAACTTGTTTCAGGCAGGAAGAAGACGGATACTTCGTATTCTTGTTGATAAGGTTGGTAGAGTAGGCCTTGACGAGTGTGCTGGTGTCTCCAGAAAAATTGCCAATGCCATTGAGACCCTGGACCTGATCGGCAGCGCGTACACACTTGAGGTAAGTTCACCGGGGTTAGGAAGAGCCCTGTCTACAGAGAACGACTGGATTCGATGTGCAGGAAGAAAACTTGAAATTAAAATAGAGTCCGAGGAATTTGTTGGTATTCTAGTTGATTACAAAGATGGTCTTTTAACATTTGAGGACGGAAGAATTATAGAATCCGGAAGCGTGCTTTCCGCCCGGGAAGCAATCTGACAGGAGGGATCAATTGGCAGATTTTGAGAGAATTGATGCTCTCGCCAGCCTGGTGAGAGAAAAAGGGGTGAACAGAGAGATCCTTCTCAGGAGCCTTCATGCTGGTCTTGCCAAGGCCTCTCTTAGAGAGTACGGGGAAGAACAGGATATCAAAGTAACCTGGGATCAGGGCAGTGGTGATATTCGAATGGAAGCCTTGAAGACCGTTGTGGATAAGGTTGCCAGAAGAAAAACTCACATGGAGATCGAGCTTAAAAAGGCAAGAAAGCTCCACAAGAACTGCGAACTGGGAGATGAAATTGCTGTTCCAATAAGCATAACGGATTTTGGAAGAGCTGCTGTTAACGAGTTCAGAGCTGAGTTTCTTCTTCTTGTGAAGTCAGCTGAGAGAAATCAGGTCTGGAAAGAATACGAGGACAGGGTGGGAACAATTATTCCCCGTTGCAGAGTTCAGCAGGTCTACAGGAACAGAATTCTTGTTCAGGTTGCAGGCAGTATTGAGGCTGTTGTTCCTGCAGATGAAAGAGCTCGCGGTGAGAGATATGATCAGGGTGATATTATCACTCCCGTTCTTATTAAAGTCGAGAGACCTGAGAGCCTGGAGCCGCAGCTTGTTCTTTCAAGAGCAACTCCAGAGCTTGTAAGAAGGCTTTTTGAAAGAGAAGCTCCCGAGATAGAGGAAGGTGTTGTTAACATCAAGGTAATTGCACGGGAACCGGGAGTCAGATCAAAGATCGCTGTTTCCAGTACCGATATGCGTATCGATGCTGTAGGAGCTTTTGTTGGTATGAAGGGAACCCGGGTGCAATCAGTGATGCGTGAGTTGAACGGAGAGCGTATTGATATTCTCCCGTGGACAAGAGACAGATTTGTACTCGCCTCACAAGCACTTGCACCTGCCACGGTACTCAATATGGAGTCAGAGCAGTCTTTTAATCGGGAGACCGGTGAAATGGAAGATATTCTGATTGCTGTTGTTCCAGACGACCAACTCTCTCTTGCTATAGGCAGGAACGGGCACAATGTGCGACTTGCAGGTCAGCTTGTTGAACGCCGGATCGATCTGAAAACTCAGAGCCAGTGGGAAGAAGAGAATCGTTGGGAAAATATGCTAAGGGTTGATGTAAGTGAATTACCCAGTGTTAATGAAAAGCTTGCAGAGAGATTGAGCAGATCGGGTTACGATTCTGCCCAGATAATTCTGGAGTCAACAAAAGAAGAGTTGCAGGATGTTCAGGGCGTTGGTCCTGTTAAGCTTACACAGATATTGAAGGAGGCCGCTGATCTTGTGGATCAGAGAGTGCACCAGATTGAAGTAGCGAGAAAACTTGAGCAGAAAAATTCATCTGAGTCTGAAAATGAACCAGAGGAAGCCACTGAAAACAAAGAATAAACCCGGCGGAAGAAGGTGATTTCCTTGACGGAAGAAAAGAAAGTACAGAAAAGAAGGGTGTATGAGCTGGCTCGGGAGCTCAACATTTCCAGCGAAGCGCTTCTCAAAGTTCTGCAGGAACTGAGAATAGAAGCCAAAAGCCATATGAGTACAGTAGGGCAGGAAGATTCGGTCAAAGTTGTTGCTCAATTTGAGAAACAGAAGGCTGAGGCAAAAACCAGGGCGACCAAAAAGCGTAAGCGTAGACGCCGCAAGAAGAAAACTGTTGTTTCTGCCGAAACGGTTAAAAATGTAAAAAAAATTCTTGCCAAGATAGATTCCAGCGGTTCCAGAAACCGGAAGAGTAAAAAGGTAAGGTACCGCAAGGAGAAACAGGAGAGACACGAAGAGCAGAGAACTTTTGAAGATGGTGAAGAGAAGATTCTTAAGATCACCGAGTTCACCAGCCCTGCGGAGCTTGCACAGCAGATGGGGCAGCCGGTAAACGGGATCATAGCAGCTTGTATGAAACTTGGCGTCATGGCCACTGCTAATCAGAGGCTTGATTTTGATACCATCTCTCTGGTTTCCGAAGAACTGGGATTTAAAGTAAGAGAGGTCAGCGAGTACGGCGCAGAGGCTCTTGAAGAAGCAAGAGTTGACGGTGACTTTGTAGAAGAAGAAAGACCTCCAGTGGTGACCATAATGGGTCACGTGGATCACGGAAAAACAGCCTTGCTTGATTGTATCCGTTCAGCCAATGTAATTGCAACTGAATCAGGGGGAATTACTCAGCATATCGGTGCATA
>JAGLQD010000441.1 GCA_023136985.1 Candidatus Sabulitectum sp.
TGCATCTCCACAAGCTTCATAAGAAGCAGGTCACGGGAAAGGGAAGCACCGGTAACGATCTCAAAACCCGTATCCTGAAAGTCTTTCGGGGCACCGAGACCGTATAGACAGCTTACCGATGCAACCACGATCACATCATTTCTGCTGAGAAGGCTGGCAGTTGTTCTAAGGCGAAGCCTGTCGAGTTCCTCATTCAGGCTGGCATCCTTCTCTATGAACATATCTCTTGCAGGCATGTAGGCTTCAGGCTGATAGTAATCGTAATAACTGACGAAGTACTCTACTGCGTTGTCAGGAAAAAAACCGGACAATTCACCGAACAGCTGGGCAGCAAGTGTTTTGTTGTGACAGATGACCAGGGTTGGCAGATTCATTTTTTCAATAACATTTGCCATGGTAAAGGTTTTTCCTGACCCTGTAACACCAAGAAGAGTCTGCCACTCCATTTTGTTTCGTAAGCCGTTCAAAAGCCCCTCTATAGCCCCTGGTTGATCTCCAGCAGGGCCATAGGGAGCTTTAAGAAGAAAATCGGACAGAACTACACCTTCAGACTTTCCAGCGGCAGCTCAAAGCCTGCAACTGGAACTGTAATTCCCCATGCCTCCAGTACGCCGGGGTGAAACTCTCCCAGAATGCCAACTTCATCTCCGTTGATAATTACCGCTGCGCTTCTTCCGGGAACAAATCTGCTGTCATCCTTTGGTTTCAGGGTCAGATCAAGTCCTCTAAGGTGACAGATCATGCCCAGCAGGGAATGAGCTGATCCAAAATCACCGTCACCAGTGCTGACTGCAAGATTCATCTCTGTCCTGCAGAAAGATCCTTCAGTTCGGATCAGTACCTCTCCCACTGTAAACAGGCGGTGAGGAAAAGCAGCATGACCGCTTGAAGATTCCACCTCGAGCAGAGCGGGAAGCAGTGTACTGGAAACAACGCCGTATTCGGCTGTCATAGGGTTGCTTATTCTGATAGGAGGTTCGGGAGTTCTGGTTCTGGTTGATATCTTTTCAAAACTTGTGAGTATGGGCCTCATGATCTCTTCACAACCGGCACCAACCAGCAGAGATTTTACAGAACGGGCCAGAAGCTCCACAGGTGCTGCAGATCCCACTGTGTACTCCGCAGGAAGCAGAGGTTCTATGTTGTCAAGTCCAATGGCTATAACAATATCTTCCATAAGGTCTCTGGGGTGTATCCCATCCCGCCTGTACGGGGGCATTACAGCAGTAACAGAATCTTCTCCAACCTCTATCTCACAATAATCCATCCTGGACAGAAGGTCGTTAATATCCAGTTCTTCCGCAGGGGATCCGATCATCTCCGTGATATCTTTGAACGAGGCTGTAAGAGTGTCATGATAGATAACGGGAGTTACTTCTACATTCCCCTGTGGATATCTGATCTCAACAGGGCTGATAACGGCACCTCTGTCTTCAAGATTACAAGCCAGGATAGTTGCGGTAAGGTTTACCGTATGCCAGTCTGTTCCTGTAACTTCACAGAAAAGCTTGCTATCTCCTGGAGCTACCCGCCCTGTAGTGTGGCTGTTTAGAACAGGTGGGAAAGACAGTATGGAACCTGTGCTGTCTTTCAATACAGGATAACTCTGGAGATCACTCAAAAGACCGGAGTATTTCACTCCTGCTTCGGTCCTGGTCAGAATCTCTTCCAGGGTCATCTCTTCTTCTTCACCAAGGGGCTGAAAAGCTGTTTTCGGAGAAGCTGTTTCATAGGTCACTGGAAAACTGATCCCGTCAAGAGGATAAAAACCGATGGCCGCAGTCTTTCTCTCCTTACCGAAACTGGAGGCTATCTTTTCCTGGGCGACGATCAGCGACTCCAGCCCCTGCTCGTCCACCTTCCATCCGGTTGCAGTGAATGCGGCGATGAAGGGTCTTATTTCCTTCAGGTCACTGTGTACATCTATATGGATCAGAGGCTCAGCCATTGAATCAAGATGTGATTCTGCTCCATTCTTCAAGCATCGCAGCCCTCTTGCCACACCTTCAGCGGTCCACAGATCCGGTCTGTTGGTGTCATTCAGCTCGATCTTAACCGTTTCCTCAGACAGTCCATCCAGTTCTGCTTTGAGAGACTCAAGCATTTTTTCCAGATCATCTGTGTTCTCCATCTGTGCCAGTGGCAGAAAGTCTCCCAGAGGTATTTCGATCTTAGGCATTGTCAGCACCTCCAAGCAACTTTTCCGGTGTGGATCTCATCTCTCTCAGTTTTGACAGATCCGGATTC
>JAGLQD010000442.1 GCA_023136985.1 Candidatus Sabulitectum sp.
GGATTCAAAAGATCCCTTATGTCAGAAAGACCAAGAGCAAGCAGAGCCATTCTGTCCAGCCCCAGTCCCCAGGCTATAACCGGTACATCAATACCCATGGGCTGACATACCTCACGGCGAAAGAGACCTGCTCCCCCCATCTCGAACCATCCCAGTGTAGGGTGTTTCACATGAAGTTCTACCGACGGTTCCGTAAACGGGAAGTAGGCGGGAACGAACTTGTACTCTGTAGCTCCTGCAACTTCCATTGCGAAGAGCTTCAATAACCCCAGAAGGTGTCTCATGTTGATATCTTCACCCAGAACGATTCCCTCGATCTGAAAGAAATCAGGAAGATGGGTGGCATCAACCTGGTCATAACGGAAACACTTGGCAATTCCGAAGTACTTTCCGGGAATATCCGGGTTTGACCCCAGCGTTCGTGCAGAAAGAGCAGTTCCCTGAGATCTCATTATTGCTTTCAAAGAACGATCCCACTCAAAAGTGTATTCCCATCCTCTTCCACCGGTGTCGCCACCTGTCTCATGAGCCGCCTTAACCTTATCGCCCAGAATACGGGAAGGAGGTTCTACCTCAACTCCATCTTCAAGGTAGTAAGCATCGTGAATATCTCTGGCAGGATGAAACTGCGGCATGAACAACGCGTCATTGTTCCAGAACTCGCTCTCTACCAGTGAACCCTTCATCTCCTGAAAACCCATTGCCTGCAGCTTGTCCCTTACGGAATCAAGGAACATGGCATAGGGATGCAGTCTTCCTACATGTATTCTTGAAGGGGGGATATCCACCTGGTATCTTCTGAAAGATCCGTTCTTCCACTCCCCGGAGGCAAGTATCTCCCGGGTAAGAATTCCGATTGTATTCCTGCCTCGGGCATTCTCAAGAGCTTCCCGGCCTGTGGAAGTGATATCAATTACATTACTCGTGGTCTCGTTGATAACGAACTCTGCTCTTGATTTTCCTCTTTTAGGGGCTCTATTGGATACTTCCGCAGCAACCTTATTGTTCAAGTCAGAGAAATGAAGGGTCTCTCCTTTGCTGATAGCAGAATAAACACTTTCCCATATAAGGGTGAACACTCCACCGGAGGAATCATTCAAGCCCAGACCGTCTAAGCCTTTCTTTAGAATCCCGCCTTTGAGCAGAGCGCCCATGGCACTTCCCCACTGTGCCCTGTCAAACAACTCATTCTTCTGTATTTCCGGTAGAGAGGTTGTTCCATTCTTCACTGCTTCAAGCAGTGCAAGTTCCGGTGTGGTTCCCTTGGCAGCATACGAAAGGCCCAGGGGGCCCAGCTGGACTGTAACGGTTTTTTCGCTGGAGACCACAGAAGCCATTCCTCTTGCAAGAAGCCACTGAAAGGCTCTTCTGTATGAACCTTCGTCCATTCCAGCACCGGCAATGACATCCATATCGCCACCGGAACCGTGCTCAGACAGCCAGTTCAGCAGCGTTTTCTCCAGTGGGTGCAGATCTTTTGATACTGTCTCTGACAATTTATACCTTCTTCTATTCCCAGACTATTTCATCTGAATTGAGAAAGAGTCCCTGTTCCGGTCTTGGGATCCTGTAATCTCCCTTTAGAACCGTACCGCATTCCGGGCACTCAGACATTCCCTGGTTAACAACAGAATCACATACTGGACAAATTCTAGCCATGATCCCGTCCACATATTCAACAAGTTCACCTGCAGTGATAACTCCATCACCATCTGCGTCAGCTGCCCCTCGGGACCCTTCAAGAAGTATTGGAGTAAGAACTCTTTCACTGACAGATTTGTCTTCTCTTGCCGCTGTGAGGATCAGTATGTCATCACTGGCAGAGAAGTCATTCACAAACCCTCCGGAGTTGCAGGCATCGGCAAAAAGATATACTGTGCCTGGAAAACCAGCAAGCAACTCTCTCATTTCATCATCTGAAATGTCTTCGTCATAAAAACAGAGCAACTCATTCACCCCGTCAGCTTCCTCGCTTCCTCCTGATCCTGGAGGTTCCTGAGAACCATGACCGCTGTAGAATACCACAAGTCTATCACCTGAATCAGCACGACGGGAAATGTCATTAACCGCATTCCTGAACGCATCAGCTCTGGCCTCAGCGTCCACGAGAAGCACAATGCGATCCGAGTGAACTCCCTGATCATCTCTCAGGAATCGATAAAAATCAATGGCATCCATGCTGGCTCTGGAAAGAATGTCCGCACGGGATTCATAACCGCTTATACCAGCCACAACAGCCCAGGTCTGGTCAGAAGCAGGATTGCCTGCGGGAAGTCTTTCAGATGGAATTCTCTCGGCTTCAATGGTGAAAGTTCCCTGTCCACCTCTGGTATATGCGTAAACAGTGACTCCATAAACCGCATCTTCTTCACAATACATTGTTACCGATTCATCGGCGGCATTATCTGTATTGCTCACTCCACCTTCTGCTTGAAGAACATACCCCGGACCGCTTACAAGCATATCCAGATCGAATTCTCTCTGGTCTCCTCGAAGTTCAATAACAAGAGTACTTCCAGCTTCACCGTGAACCGTATAAAATCTCTGGGCAGCAGTAGTCTCATCTATTCTACCGTGAACCAGACCAGCAATCGGGTCTG
>JAGLQD010000443.1 GCA_023136985.1 Candidatus Sabulitectum sp.
ATACCAGCTGAACCTGCTGCGGGTCTTGTGTTTTATCAGGATGATGATACCCATGGAAAGAACGATCACTCCGATTATAGGCGTAAGATAGGCTTTCAGATTTACGGCGAAAATAGCTGCGGCTACAGCCCCAACAAGACTGCACAAGGCAAGAACATAGGCGATCTTGGAATCTTTGGATTTAGGCAGATACCCCAGTTTTCCCATTTTCTTGACGATCCTGTGTTCCGTGTCGTTGCGAAAGTTAAAGAAGGCATTGCCGGCTCGGTGGTGGGCAAAAGCAGAAAACCCGCCTGTTACAAGCTCTGAAAGCAGAATAGCAGGGACAACCTGCATGGGTTCATAGCCCATAAAGAGCAGTACAGGGGTCAGGGTAGTGCCGTAACCCATTCCCAGGGTAGAATCAACAAGCTCGCAGAAGAAAGCCATCCCGAAAAGAACTGCAAGAAGCTGAAAGTCCATATCATTGACCCCAGCCCGCAGGTCACATTACTTTTGTAAGCAGTTTTTTTATCATTGCAATAAGCTCAGCATCCATTGCGTCAGCAGGAATCGTGATGTTAAGAGAAACTCCTTTGGCAAAATTGGCCATTCCCGGAGCAGGTTCATCTGAAACATCTGGAAGGCCTCTTCTTATGCTGGATGTTTTTTTTGTTTCTGTTTCTGATACGGGAACTGCTGGAACAGTATCGGTTACGGGGGCTGTATCGTTGAATTGAGCAAGATCGATCAGTACCTGCAGAGTAAGAACCATGTAGGCTGATTCCGTATCCGAGACACCGGTCTCTTTCTTGAAAAAAGTCATAAGGAGTTTGCTGTCTTTCGACTCCTGATCAGCTTGATACTGGAACACTGCCTGGTATGCCTTTGCAACTGCAGGAGAAAGAATATTCCGGAAATCTTCGTCACTGACATCTCTGATGGCTTTCCACTGATCAGTTGGTGAAAGGTTGTTATCGATAAATCCAAGAAAGAAGAGCAGCTCCAGGAGTTTAACATCAGGTTGACGACGAAAGCCGATAGATGCCAGATAGTCAGTTGTTATTTTATCCGGCTGATTCTTAGAGCGGATATTCCGAAAAAGCAGTTCTATAGACCCTGGATCTCTTACCGCTGGATATGTTTTCATTCCCCACTCCGTTCGTTAATGATGAAGGCAAGATATTCATTTACTGAGGAAAAAAAAAGAGGGGAGAGACTTTCGTCTCCCCCCTTGATAACCGATACGGTTTGCTTAAAAACTGGTTTTAATGGAACCCCAGCTTGAACGCTCAAGTGCGGTGATGGTGAATGATAACTCAGAAATATGGTAAATGCTTGAGCCATCTTTGTAGCTCCAGTACATGTGCCCGTTTGAAGAGGAATACGCAAGGCCGTATGAAGCGGAAACTGAACCAGGGCAGGCAGCTGATCCAAGATAGCTCATAGTACTGCCATCCCACTCGTAGAAGTAGATATTGTGTGTGTTGTATGTGGTAACAGCAACACCAAGGTTACCGCCGTATGGGAATACTGCAACTCCGCTGGGTTGTGTTGGTGGCTCGGAAATGGCAATATTCTCTGCGCCTACTCCTGGCTGGAAGCGCCAGAGACCGCCACCGTCGCCGTTGGTTGTCCAGTAGTCGGCCCCGTCGCAAGCCATGCCTCTTGCGCTGGATCCAGCAGGGTTGGCTGCAGTTGTCCATGTTGTGCCAAAGTCTTCAGTGTAGTAAAGAACGGTATCGGACCAGTCGTCTGTGTAGTAGGCATCAGTAGTAAGATCATCGTTCCATGCCACGCCAAAGCATGCTGCGTTGGCAGCTGTTAGATCCAGAGTTGCGGAAGGTGTGCCTGATGTAGTGTATGCCTGAATGTGCATACTCTCATTGTCAGCGGCAAGGATGTAAACAGTTGATCCCTCGAAAACATCAAGACCCAGAGCCTTGTTGGCCAGTGTCCAGTCATTGACAACGGTCAGAGTGACAGCATCGCTGCCTGAACCGTTAGGTGTAATGCCAATGCTGGTGTCTGTGCATCCGTCATCTGCTCCGAAAGCAAGTGCTGCTACTAACATAACTACAAAAAGTAACTTAATCATGGTATCCTCCCTATTTATGCCAATTAATTTTGGCAACCCTATATATAGCAGGGATGTGACATGAAGTCAACTGACTTATAGCTATGGTCTGAGTTTATCTTTAATAATCAGGTTAAATTTAGCATTTAACTTTGTGGAGTAATGGTGGTTTAACTGGCTGGTATTGATCTGCGTCATAAGGAAGAATTTGTTATGATTCACTTAGTGAGTGTTGTGTCATCAGTTTTAGAACAGGGTTCAGTAGAAGTTGGGTTTGCAGGTAAGGAGTTAATTTTGAAAAAGACTTTCAGTTTTTTCCTGGTACAAGTGTGTTTACTGATGATCAGCTCGCAGGCTGTTTCAGAGGATCTGGCCTGGTTTCGAATCATAGGGTTTTCAGAGGATGGGGTATATGCCGCCTGGGAAATGGGCGGTATCCAGGATGGAAGCGGCTTCCAGTGGGTTGAAGCTGAAGTGCTTGACACGGAGACCTCTCTTGAAGCTGCCAGGTACAGGCATGTCTGGGATGAAGGCGTGGATGAGCTTCCATCAGCAGAGGATGTTGCTGCAGTCGAGCAGAATATTCTTGATCTCTGCGAGAAATACGGGATACGCTCTGGCAGCTATGAGTCTGCTCTGGTGTACCATCCATTAACTGATCTGGGAGTTAATGGAGATACTGTTGTTTTCTGCCTGGAACGCTACTCACCACGCTATAACAGTGGCGAGATCATTTTAACACTTGCGCTGATGCCGGCTGATGTGGAGCAGGGCTACCCGGACTGGTTTGACAGCCCCGTAACACCGGTGCTTCACACTGTTTGTGACGGCGAAAGAAAATTGTTTTTCAGCGAAGACACTGTTCAAGGGCAGCATGTACTGAGTTTTGACTACAGTATTGCCGCTGTTTACAAAAATCCTGGTATAGAGAATTCTTTTCTTGTGGTACTTCACTCTGTAAGGCCTGGGTTCGAAGGGCCTGATGGAAGGTTCAGGGTGGTTTGCGGCAGTATATAGTACTATCTTGAACTGTTGAGAGGGGGGGGTTATGCAGAGCAGACTATCGAGGGCAGAGTTAGAGAATTTGTTTGTTCTCAGAGGTGTCTCCTGTGATTCGGTTGTGGATTCGCTTAGAGAATGCCCGATAATTCTTCTGAAAAAGGGAGAGGTTCTCATCCGTACCGGGCAGAACAATCAGAGTCTTTACATTATTCTATCAGGCAGACTTGCGGTTTATCTTGAGTATCCCGGAAGTGACCCTATCACCGTCCTTGACCAGGGCGAAACAGTGGGAGAGCTTTCTGTGATTGATGACAGCCCTGCATCTGCATATGTGGTTGGAGCGGAAGACAGTCGATTGCTCGAAGTGGATGAGACCTCATTCTGGCAGATGATCTCCGAGTCACATGCCTTTGCATGTAACATGCTTCTTCTTCTTTCGAACAGAATGCGAACATCCGACAAGGCTCTGCTCGGGAATATTCGCTTAAGAAGAAGATTTCAACACGATGCGATGTTTGACTCTCTTACCGAGATGCATAACCGCAGGTGGCTTGATATTCAGTTACCCAGACTTGTCAAAAGACACATTCGCAGCAAGAGCCCGCTCTGTATCGTAATGTTTGATATAGATCATTTCAAAAAATACAACGACAGTTACGGCCATGATGCAGGAGACCATGTTCTGGC
>JAGLQD010000444.1 GCA_023136985.1 Candidatus Sabulitectum sp.
GTGATGCAGTGCCTTCGGCCCACCGATCTCAGTGCCCGCTTTGGCGGCGAGGAATTTGTGATAATGCTTTCCGGGGTAGCCATGGAGCTGGCCTGGATCGTAGCAGAAAGACTCCGGAAGGCCATAGTAGCCCAGCGAGTTGTAACCTATACCGGTGAGGAACTGCCAGCGGTGACTGTTTCAATGGGAATTGCAGAAAGCAGAATGGATGACACTGCGGATTCGTTTTTGAAAAGGGCTGATACCGCCATGTACAAGGCTAAGAATGCCGGTCGCAACAGAACCTGCCGGGAATAGCAGATGAGCATTCAGTTAACACCGCTTTTCATCTCTTCAATTTTAAACAATTCTGCAATTGTGCCTCCTCAGAATTTTCTTTACTCCTGCCTCCTGTCTGCTGCAGCTCTGGTTTCTTTCTATATCGCAATTGTTGCATGGAGACGCAGAAAGACAGGCCCTGCCGCCTCATCTATCGCTGTACTGATGGTGGCTTCTGCGTGGTGGGGGCTTACCTACGCAATGCACTTGGGGGGGGTATTTTGTCCGCTACCCATGTTCTGGTTGAATGCAACCTATCTTGGTGTGGTTGTAGTTCCCACGGCATATTTTGTTTTTGCGCTGCATTTCACCGGTAACAGTAAGTGGCTTAACAGGCGAACTATGCGCTTTCTTGCAATTGAACCCATTCTGACCCTTGTTATTCTATGGACGGACAGGATACACGGACTGTTCTTCTCGGATCTGCAACCGGCAAATGGCAGCGCGATACTTGACGGGGGTTTCTGGTTCTGGTTGAACATCGTCTATTCCTATCTTTTGATCCTGGTTGCATTCGTGCTTCTTGCAAGATTCGCCATGAAGGCGGATCGTTTAAGCAGGAAACAAGCAGTTCTGATCCTTTTCGGTTCACTTGTTCCATGGGTAAGCAGTGTAATAAGCATATTGGATGTTGCTCCTCTAACTGATATTGATCTAACACCATTTGCATTTACAATCACAGGAGCAGCTTTTGCATTTGCCCTGTTTCGCCTGAATCTGCTGACTATTGTTCCTATGGCCAGAGATGCTCTTGTCGAGGTGATGACAGACGGTTTCTTTGTTGCTGATCTAGGGAACCGTGTAGTTGATATCAACCTCGCCGCACAGAAATATCTTGGGTTGAGTAGGACATCAATAGGGAAGAACGCAGAAGAACTTTTCAAAAATACTCCGGATCTGGTAGCTCTCTACAGAGATGTTAAAGATGGGCAGTTTGAATTCTTTACTGAATATTACGGTCAGCGATACCTGGATATGAGAGTTGTTCCTCTTTACGATCACAGGAAGGAATACACCGGAAGACTGTTCATTTTCAGAGATATCACAGAGAGAAAAGCAGCTGAAATAGAGATCAAAAAGGCAAATGATCAGTTGAAGTATCAGCTTTCCGAGATCAAAACCCTGCAGGCAGAACTGCACAGGCAGGCGATCCGGGATCCCTTAACAAAGCTGTATAACAGAAGGTATCTTGAGGAATCTCTGGAGAGGGAAATGTCCAGAGCATTCCGGGAGAATGTTCCTCTAAGTATTCTCATGCTGGACATTGATCATTTCAAAAAATTCAACGATACATACGGTCACAGGGCGGGAGACGCAGTTCTACGAGAACTGGGTAAGCTGCTGCTTTGGAACACCAGGAGTGGTGGAGACATCGCCTGCCGTTACGGAGGCGAGGAATTTGTAATTGTATTGTCCAACACATCATTGCAGGCTGCTCAAAAGCGGGCAGGGCAGTTGCGCACCAGGCTTGAAGAAATGCGGATTGCTGTTGGAGAAAACGAGTTATCCGCAACTGTTTCTATTGGCGCGGCAGCATATCCTGCTCACGGCAGCACCGGTGAGGAAGTTCTGGATGCAGCGGATAAAGCCCTTTATCAGGCAAAAAGAGCAGGTCGTAACCGCGTCATTGTCTGGGAGGAAAAGGGCACCGGCAACTGACTCGCTGCCAGTGCCCGAATATCTACTCTGCTGTTCCTATTTCTATCTCAGCCTGATTCAGCAGAAATGCGTACTTTGAAGCGGTATCTCCCAGCCAGCCGTAGCGCCCTGAGGCTCCTCCGTGGCCGGAACCCATGTTTACTCTGAAGATAACAGGAGCAGTACCGGTATTGGCTCGACGAATTTCTGCCACCCATTTTGCCGGCTCCCAGTAGCCGACCTGGGAATCATTCACAGCTGAATAAATGTACATCGCAGGAAAATCAACTTCCGCAACATTGTCCACAGGTGAGTATGAAAGAATGTATTCGTAAGCTTCCACGCTTTCTGCGGGGTTTCCCCACTCTCCGTATTCACCGGTTGTCAGGGGTATTGAAGGGTCAAGCATTGTGGTAAGTGCATCTACGAAAGGCACACCTGCAACAACTCCCTTCCACATGTCCGGACGCATGTTGGCTACTCCCCCCACCAGCAGCCCGCCGGCACTTTCTCCCATGGCGAAGATCATGTCAGGGTCGCAGAAATTGTTTTCCATAAGGTATTCCCCGCAGGCAATGAAGTCGGTGAAGCTATTCATCTTGTTCATGAGCCTGCCTTGAATGTACCAGTTACGGCCCATTTCACTGCCTCCCCTTACATGGGCATCAGCATAGACAAAGCCCCTGTCCAGCAGGGAGAGAATGCTTGAACTGAACATTGGATCAAGGCTCATCCCATAGGCACCGTAGCCGTAAAGTATCAGTGGATTCTCACCTGGAACAAACATATCCTTCCGGTAGACCAGACCCACGGGAATCATGGTTCCGTCCGGGGCCGTGGCCATTGTTCTTACGCTTTCATAAAGATCCCGGTTGAAGTTTTCTCCGGCGAACTGGGTTTTAAGCACATTGACTGTGTTGTGGTCTATATGATAAGAGATGGTGGACCACGGGGTTGTCAGTGATGTGTATATAAGGCGTATTGAATCCGCATCAGGGGAATAGTTGGCAGAGGTGTAGAAAGTGGCAGCTTCGCTGCCCAGATCGGCGTAGTACCCTTCTCCTGTAATTCTGTCTGCAATGTAGAGCCTTTTCAACCCTTCAGTTCTTACTGTTACAGCCAGCAGGTTGTGAAAAATATCCACATCTTCAATAAGAGCGTTCTGATCGTGTGGAATTACTGTTTCCCAGTTTTCCATTGCAGGGTCGTCTGAAGAAACCCTCATAACTGAAAAATTTTCTCCATGAAGATTTGTCTCAATGAAGAAAACAGAATCGGCGGCGTATACATAGTATTCCAGACCGTCGGTTCGCGGATGGATCAAAGTCATAGAGTCACAGGGAGTTTCTGATGAGATCACTCTGTATTCGGATTCCTGCGAGCTTGCAGTGCCCAGCAGTATCCACTTCCTGTCTGAAGAATTGGATACCCAGGGCCAGAAGGTAAGATCGTCCTCTGTGTAAACGCAAATCTGGTCATCGCAACCAATGGTCTGTCTCATTATGCGGTCGGTTCTTCCAGTTGCATCATTCAAACCGTAGAAGACCATTCGGGAATCTGCTGCCCAGGCAAGGTCTCCTGAAGCATTATGAACAATACCAAGAGTATCACCTGTATGTATATCTGCAAAAACCAGTGTGTTCCAGTGACCTCCGGTTGTGTCGTAAGCCCAGGCCATTGTTCTGTTGTCCGGGCTCACACTTATGAGCTCTACATTAAAATATTCGTGTTTCTCTGCAAAAATGTTTTCATCAAGCAGTACCTCAGCCTCACCATCCGGGTGGCGTCGCCGCATGTTTACACTGTAGTCCTGGTCCGGACGGTATTCATACCAGTACCAGTAACCATTTCTGTAATAGGGTATGGAAGCTTCATCCTCGGGCATTCTGTCCAGCATCTCCATGACAATTGTCTCAACAAGCGGATCCAGCTCTGCCATTATGGAGTCTGCATATAGATTCTCTGACTCAAGATATTCCAGCACAGCAGGGTCTTCAATGTTATTGAGCCAGTAGAAGTCATCAATCCGTGTCTGTCCGTGAACGGTTATTTCATGGGGAACTTCATTTGCCACAGGGGGTAACATCCCCAGCACAATAAGCATAAAACAATTCATCATTCTCTCCATTTCATTTTGCAGTGTGCTCGATTATAATTGACAGTTACAGAAAATGGCTCATTTGGTTATGGTAACCACAATGAAATTGTATACCGAAAGGAGAAAAAGTGACTCGATCTCTTTTGACAGTAACCGCCGTTCTCATGGCGGTTCTTCTGGCAGTATCATGCGGCAGTGATGAAGCTAATCCCCAGGGAAGTGGAACCAATCCCACAGCTTCTTCACTTACTGTTTCTGTTAGCAGCAATACAGCAACGCTTACATGGACCCAGTGTCCTGATGACGATTTTTCATCCTATGTACTCTACCGTTCAGAGACTTCAGGCATAGCAGCCAATCCCTCAGGTGCCACTCTGGTAGCAACAATTTCTGATCTGGGGACACTCACCCATGCAGATGCCGGTCTTGGATGGAATACTTCCTACTACTATGCCGTCCAGACTGTAGACAGTTCACAGCTTACAGCATGGAGCAATGAAGCCACCATAACCACACCGGATTCGTCAGGTGGCGGCGGTGGAGGCGACGCTCTCTCCTGTTACCAGATCCAGGGTCAGGCTGATGAATCTCCCTATAACTATGACGATGTCACAGTTACAGGAATAGTCACTTCTGGCTCTGATGAGTTTAATCATGACGATGGCCAGTATGTAGTTATTGAGGATGCATCAGGCGGGGAATGGAGCGGGCTTGTTCTGTTTGGATACGATAACATCCTGTCAGGTATTGCTCGTGGTGACAGCATTGTTGTCTCCGGTTATGTACAGGAATTTTTTGAGCTTACTGAAGTTGTAGTCAGTTCCGTAGATTTTAATGATCCAGGACACGCAATCCCTTCACCGGAGGCTCTTTCCACAGTAGATGTATCTCTGGAGAAGTGGGAGGGCGTTCTTGTCTCTGTTTCCAATGTTACAGTAACTGATGATGATCTTGGTTATAATGAATGGTATGTTAATGACGGATCAGGTGATGCCAGAGTAGATGATCTGGCAGATTTCACCTATTCACCATCAAATGGAGATACCTTCGTCGAGATAATTGGTGTGCTCTTTTATTCTTACGATAACTACAAAATTGAGCCCAGAGATGATAGTGATTTAACGCAGTAGTGATAGATTAACAATACAAAGGGGTTGTCATGAAACGACTTGTTTTCTTTGCCGCACTGGTAGCTCTGATCTCAGCTTGTGGACCTGATAACCCCTTTGAGCCTGATAACCCGTCCCCTTCAGCACTCACCGGTGTGGCCAGCAGCTCCACAACCGCAAAGCTTTCATGGACGATGTGCCCGGACAGTGATTTCACCAGCTACACCCTGTACCGTTCGTTGTCGTCAGGCATATCGAACGATTCCGGTTCCGCCACAGTTCTTATCGTTATAAACAAGAACACAACAACAACATATTTCGACGAGGATCTGCAGGCTGGTGCCACCTGGTACTACGCTTTGCTCACCACCAATGAAGGCGGCGGCACCTCCTGGAGCAACGAGGTCAGCGTGAAGCTTCCTTCTTAGTACTCTGTCAGGTATTAAGTGTCGGTATAATGCGCCGCTATGTAATTGAACAAGTAACGCCGCTGGGGCTCTGAAGAGCCAGCAGAATACGACAGCTATTGCTTGACAGAGTACTAGTATTTGACAAAGTATATACAGTTCTGAGTGGCCATAAAGCGGAACTGATAAAAAATTCTGGTGTTTGGGAAAACTACAAATCAGACAGAGTAAGTATTGCTATGACATTTTCTTCAAATTTCTTTGCCTCGCCGCAGTGTAGTGTGACCAGATTCCAGTTGTTTGTGATTTTCTCTGCTTCGTTGCGATAGCGATCTGTTCTCTTTTTTAGATTACCAGCTTTGTGAAAAATTAGTCTTTCTCGCGCGGGCTTGCCTGCGAGGAAAGTTTCTACATTGCTATTGCATTCAATGTCAGTTAATATTGCCGGATCTTTCGTTCCATACAAAGCAGTTGCAACCCAGGTTTCAGTACAGATTGATGGGATACAGAAAACTGTCATATCATCAAGGGGATTGTTTGGCATCCACGATTCAAGCAGGTCTTTTAGATTATTTACAGTATCTTCAGCAGGAGGGCAGGTGCTGTCACAGGGAAGTCCCTGTGCGCTAAGACCACAATCTGCAAAATCTTTTTGCGCGACATCCGCATCTATGTGAATGATGATTATGTCAAAATTACTGTTTATCATTCGCGTTTGGCTGCCTTCATGCGACAGTATGTCACCGCACCATTTGAAAACACCGCACCAGCCCTGGCCAAATTTTTCAGATCGCGGAGTTGCATCTGGTTGAAGCAGGGTTAGAATAAAACCACCGGGAACTATAGCATTCAGAGCTGCCTCAATTACATGGTGGTCAGTAATGCCTTCGCAGACAATTCCGATTTTCCTGTTCATATCAGATGGATGGAACACCTTGTATCATTCCATTAACCCACAATCGGGACAGTGGCCAGTTCTTTTCAAGAATCTCTTCGGAAAGAGCTATTCGTGTAACAGTAGTAAAGCCTCTGTTGTTTTTGTTAACAGAAAACAGTCTTACCCTGTTATCGGTGAGATCAAGCCCGTCAAGAGCGGAAGGATTATGGATGGTGAAGAGAATCTGTCTTCCGGTATTCAGGTCAAATGTCCACTTGCATAACTTGCTGACAAGGTTTCTGGCAAGCCTGGGGTTCAGTGTCTGGTCCATATTGTCAATTGCAAGGAATCCTGGAGCGGTTGGCAAAATTGCCAGTGCCGCCATATACAGTACGTAAAGAGCTCCTTCGCTTGCGTCAAAAGCAGTAAGTGTATTTCTGTTTTTCTCCATGAATCGGTCTTCAAACTGAAGCAGGTTCCTCGAGCGGGGAATTGAAGGGGAAAGCAGTTGCTTGTCCTCATCCGATATGCTGATTGTGGAAACCCAGTCTATTAGTCCAATCACTTCATTATACGCTGTCCAATAACTCTCTTTA
>JAGLQD010000445.1 GCA_023136985.1 Candidatus Sabulitectum sp.
TGTGAATGACTATCTTGCCCTTCGTGACGCAAAATGGATGGGCCCCATATACGAGTACATGGGTTTCTCTATCGGTTGTATTCAGGGTGGAATGACTCCGGACCAGCGCAGGGAACAGTACAACTGTGATATCACATACGGTACGAACAGTGAGTTTGGGTTTGATTATCTCAGAGACAACATGGCAGTGCGGCTGGAGCAGCGGGTTCAGCGCCGATATCATTTTGCCATAGTTGATGAGGTCGACAGTGTTCTTATCGATGAGGCCAGGACTCCTCTGATCATCAGCGGTCCTGTGGCCAGGAACAGAAACAGATATATAGAGTATCGATCTGTGGTTACCAGACTGGTTAGAAAGCAGTCGGAACTGGTTAACACCATTGCTGCTGACGCCAATGATCTATGGGACAATGGAGATCATCACGATGCGGCAACTCTTTATCTGAAGGCAAGACGCGGGGCTCCAAAGCATCGTCGTCTGGCCAAGGCCATGCGCGACCCTGACAGAGTTGCGGCGGTGAAGCGTGTTGAAGGAGAAAGACTTCGAGACAAGAATATTCACGAGCTGGATGATGGTCTTTACTTTGCCATTGATGAGCGCGAGAAATCGGTTTCAGTTTCCGATCTTGGCAGAAAGCTTTTGTCCCCGGAAGATCCTGATTTTTTCCTTATCACCGACATCGGTGATGATATGGCTGAGCTGGAAATACAGGATATTTCCCAGCAGGAAAAGCTTGAGAGGAAGAAGCAGATATATGAGAGTCATTCTTCAAAGGCCGAAGCTCTTCACAACATAGATCAACTTCTGAAGGCTTATCAGCTTTACGAAAAAGATGTGGAATATGTTATGGATCAGGGGCGTGTTGTTATTGTGGATCAGTTTACCGGCAGACCCATGCCTGGAAGACGGTTCAGTGACGGTCTTCATGAGGCTCTTGAGGCCAAAGAAAATGTAGAGATCCGCAATGAGACTCAGACACTGGCAACGATAACTATTCAGAACTACTTCAGAATGTACAGTAAGCTCGCAGGCATGACTGGTACCGCTGAAACAGAGGCAGAGGAATTCGGTAGCATTTACAATGTAGATGTTGCTGTTGTACCCACCAACAGGCCAATAGCGCGAGTTGATCACAATGACAGGGTGTTTGCTACCAAGCGTGAGAAGTACGGTGCTATCATTGATGAAATAGCAAGAAGGTATACCTTAGGGCAACCTGTGCTTGTGGGTACCGTATCTGTGGAAGTCTCGGAGCTTCTGTCGAAGCTTCTTAAGAGAAGAAAGATCATCCACAACGTATTGAATGCCAAGCACCATGAGCAGGAAGCGGAAATTATTACCAGAGCCGGTCAAAAAGGCTCTGTGACCATTGCCACCAACATGGCGGGTCG
>JAGLQD010000446.1 GCA_023136985.1 Candidatus Sabulitectum sp.
CAATCAATAAACAGTGGTGTATATTCGGGTAGTTCAAAAGAGAGGAACTGCCCATGTTTGTAAGAGTAAAAAGGGACAAGGACGGTGAAAGACGAAGAATTCAGGTCGTCGAAAACACTCGAATTGGTAAAAAAGTCAAGCAAAAGATTATTCGCCATGTAGGAATCGCTTACAATGACATGGAAGAACAAAGAATGAGAGATCTCGGCGAATACATTGTAGCAAATGAGAAATCAAAATCTGAGAGCTTAATCTTTACCCCGGAAACTCTTGCTGAATTGGCTATCCAGGCGCGGAATCATCCTAAAAAAGATGAGCTTAATGTGAATCTTAAGAAGCTCAAGGAAGAGCAGAGAGTAGTGTTAGGCGTACACGAGGTACTGGGTGAAGTTTACAACACTCTCGGATTTAATAAGCTACTTGGCGCTAGACGCAAATCCTCAGAGAAGAATCTTTTTCATGTTACAATGGCTCGTCTTGCCAACCCTGCAAGTAAAAGGTCCACAGTGCGAGATCTTGCACAGGATTTTGGTACACAGATCAGTTTGTCATCTGTCTATCGCATGATGGATCACATTGACGAAAAGGTTATTGATAAGAGTCGTATGCTGGCATATGAATCTGCAACAAAGCTCTTTGGAGAGAAGGTTGATCTTGTATTTTATGATTGCACAACGCTTTACTTTGAGAGCTTTACAGAGGACGATTTAAAACGCAATGGTTTCAGCAAGGATTTAAAATTCAATCAGCCGCAGATTGTACTTGGCCTGGTTGCTACCCGCGAAGGCATTCCAATTGATTATGAAGTATTTCCAGGAAACACTTTTGAGGGCAACACTGTAGAGCGTGCTATTGATCAGATTCGGACAAAGTACAAAATTGAGAATGTTGTATTTGTTGCAGACAGTGCTATGATCAAAATACCCAATCAGGCATACTTTGAGAAGAATGGACTTCATTACATCATAGCGGCACGGATGAGGAACATGTCGAATGGCTGGAAGAAAAAGATACTTACTCCAGTTGGAGAATTCACTAAAACAGAGAATTCTGAATCAACAACCTATGACAAGATTAGAGAATGGGATTACTCTGGAACTTGGAAGAATCCTGAAACAAAAGAGAAGGTAGATTTATCTCGCAGATTGGTAGTCACATACAGTGAAAAGCGAGCCCGCAAAGACAAACACGACCGTGACAAGGGTGTTGTCAAACTGCGCAAGAAACTTAAAGACAATAAGAATCTCAAGTCATATTTGAGTAACTCAGGTTATAAGCGATTCCTTGAGGTTGAGAATGATACAGATCTGGTTCTGAACGAAGAAAAGATCGAGCAGGCGGCCAGATGGGATGGTCTTCATGGAGTAATAACAAACATTCCAATCGGAAACATGAACATGGAAGATGTTGCAAACCGCTACCGTGACCAATGGCAGATAGAAGAATGTTTTCGGATCTCAAAGCATGATCTCCGTATGCGTCCAATATTTCACTGGAATCCTCAGCGTGTGCGAGCTCACATTATGATTTGCTTTGTTGCTCTTGTTTGCATTCGCCATCTTGCATATCGGGTAAAACTACGATACGAACCAATGTCGTCAGCCCGAATTATCAGAGAACTTAAAACAATACAGGCAAGTATATTGAGGCACCAGGAAACAAACGCCAGATACGTTATACCGTCCAGCGTAAGCAAAGATGCCAAGAACATATACCGTACGATGGCTCTTAAAACCGGAACAACACCCTACGAACTGTCAACAGACTAAATCGATAATCACCGAGAAACAAAAGTGTAGTGCCCCACGGAAAGATCCGGGTACTGCTACACAACAACTTACGAGTTTATACCGGCGAAGTCAGGAC
>JAGLQD010000447.1 GCA_023136985.1 Candidatus Sabulitectum sp.
TGATGTTCTGTTTGAAAAGCACTGCCTCGCTCAGGGAATAGATGTGAAAGAATATGATCCTCAGATACTGCCACTTCTTCTTGGTTACAGCTGGCCGGGAAACATCCGTGAACTGGAGAATTTTGTTGAGAGAGCAATAGTTCTTTCAGCCGGCCACGGAATATCCGTTGGGGACCTGCCTCTGGAGATACTGCCGGTGCGAAGGAAAGAAGCCTCTGCTTCGTCAACAATGCGAGGAGCAAGGGCTGACACTGAAAAGCAGATGATCCTTGCGGCATTGAAGAACAGCCGCTTTAACAGAACCTCAGCGGCACTGGAACTCGGAATCCACAAGACAACTCTTTACAGAAGAATCAAAGCCCTGGGCATATCTTTACCTGAAGTGGATGGCCGTAGCTGATACGCCACACAATCGCCTTTATACCGATGCAATATCGCTACTGTGTCTATTCTTATATTTTTTATGATAGTCCATAACTATCATCAGATCAATCATATAGCATATCTCTGGTTTTCTGGCATTCAATATGCATAAGGTGCTGGTGGAGGTGAATGAAGTGAGAATTGCTCTTACGGTCTGGAATGGAAGAATTGCTCCTGTTTTTGATGTTGCCGGTACTATAAGACTGGTAGAGCGCGGCTGCAGCAGCGCTGAGGAGGACAGGCTGATTAGTATTCCCATTGACAGTGGAATGATCAGCAGAGTTGCGACTCTTGTTGAATACAAGATTGATGTTCTTGTTTGCGGTGCCGTTTCAAGACCAGTTCGCCGGATGCTTGCAGACTCCGGGATAAAGGTTCATTCCTTTGTAGCAGGGGATGCAGATGAAGTACTTGAAGCACTTATGACAGGCAGCCTCGAGGATAAACCGTTTAGCATGCCCGGGTGCGGTATGGGAAGAGGTGGACGGGGTTGCGGAAGAGGTGCAGGAAACAGAGGCCAGGGAAGAAACAGAGGTTTTGGACCTGGAAGGAAAGAGGTATAGAATGCCACGTGGAGACAGATCAGGACCAGATGGAAGAGGACCTCGCGGAGGCGTATGTGTTGGAGCAGGTTTGAGTAGATTCTCAGGCTTTGGTGGAGGACGCGGTTCCGGAAGAGGTGCCGGCAGAGGCATGGGCAGAGGATTTGCTGGAGTTTTCCCTGTAAATCAGATCTCTGAGCAGGAAGTTCTTGAAAATAGAACACTTGAGCTTGAGCGGGAACTTGCCATATTGAAGAGTAGACTTGAACAGAATTCTGAGAAATCAGAGAGCTGAATCACACCTGTCAGCCGGTTTTCACTGTGAAGACCGGCTGATTGAATAAATGGAGGAAAAGGAAATGAAAATAGCAGTACCAACTTCCGGAAAGACACTGGAGTCACAGGTAGACAACAGATTTGGTAGAGCTTCCGGCTTTGTTGTATTCAACACAGAAGATGGAACATTTGTCTATGCTGACAACAGTCAGAATCTTAATGCAGCTCAGGGTGCAGGCACTCAGGCTTCTCAGAATGTAGCTGGCACCGGAGCCGGTGTTGTGATTGCTCCCAGCTACGGCCCCAATGCTTTCAGAGTATTGAATTCAGTAGGCATAAAAACCTTTATCAGCGCCCCTGGAACAGTTAAAGAGAATATTGATAACTACATTGCAGGCAATCTCAGTGAGACAGACGCAGCAAATGTGGAAGGTCACTGGTAATGAGAATTGCCGTTGCATCCGGTAAAGGTGGAACAGGTAAAACCACTGTAGCAGTGGCTATTGCCATGGCTGCCACAGAGCCGGTGATGTATGCCGACTGTGATGTGGAGGAACCCAACGGCAGCATCTTTCTTAAACCGGAAGTTTATGAAATTAAAAAGGTGCTTGTGGATGTGCCTGTGATTGATGAAGAAAAATGCACTTCCTGCGGGAAATGTGCCAGATTCTGCCAGTTCAATGCGCTGGTTTCACTGGGAACGCCTCCTCTGGTTTTTCCGGAACTCTGTCACAGTTGTGGCGGGTGTGCAATTGTCTGTCCCGCTGACGCAATCTCATGGAAGGGTAATTCCATAGGTGAGATCTCTCTTGGAAAGGCTGATGGGGGAAGGGTCTCTGTTGTGCAGGGCAAGCTTGATGTGGGGGGGGTTCTTGCTCCTCCTGTGATCAGGCAGGTAAAATCGCACATACCCCATGATGGTCTTTCTGTGATCGATTGTCCGCCGGGCACATCATGTCCAGTGATCGAATCAATAGGAGAAGCGGACTATGTTCTTCTTGTTACAGAACCCACTCCATTCGGACTGCATGATCTTAAGCTGGCTGTAGAAACAGTTCGGGAACTTGGAATGCCGTTCGCTGTGGTGATCAACCGGTTCGATGAAGGAGACCTGGGAGTAGAGGATTACTGTGGTGAGGAGAATATTCTCATAATGGTCAAAATTCCCCACAGAAGGGCTATGGCGGAAACCTATTCCAGAGGGGGAACCCTGCTGGACGGAATTCCCGAGATGCGTGAGATATTCAAAGACATTCCCCGGATCATCGAGAGGGGGATTGAGGAAAAATGAAGGAAATTGTAGTAATCAGTGGTAAGGGTGGAACTGGAAAAACAAGTATCACCGGTTGTTTTGCTGCTCTGGCAGAGAATGCGATACTGGCAGATTGTGATGTGGATGCTGCTGATCTGCATATGCTGCTTGCCCCGGAGATAATAAGCAGAACTGATTTTATCAGCGGTCACGAAGCTGTGATAAGAGAAGACGATTGTACCGGATGTGGTATCTGCAGGAAGAACTGCAAGTTTGATGCAATAGATTTGACATCTGAAGGCAAATGCAGGGTGAACCCTTTCAGTTGTGAGGGTTGTATGGTCTGCGTTGAGGTATGTCCGGAAAAGGCAATTGATTTCCCCCCGAATCTCTGCGGAGAATGGTATTTCTCCCATACAAGATTCGGGCCCATGGTTCATGCAAGGCTGGGAATCGCCCAGGAGAATTCCGGTAAGCTTGTAAGCACTGTAAGACGGGAAGCTGCAGCAAAAGCGGAAGAGCTTAAGAAAGATCTGCTTATTGTTGATGGTCCTCCTGGAATTGGATGTCCGGTTATAGCTTCTATTACAGGAGCGTCGCTGCTGGTGGTGGTGACAGAGCCAACCATTTCCGGTAAACACGACATGAAAAGGGTTCTTCAACTGGCGAAGCATTTTTCTGTACCTGCACTGGTTATTGTAAACAAGTGGGATATCAATCCTGAAATGACTGCAGAGATAGAGAAAGAATCGTTGCTTGGCGGGGCGCACCCCATCGGGCGAATCCCTTATGATAGAGCATTCACTGTTGCACAGATAAATGGAAGAACGCTGGTTGAGGAAACAACCGGTGCAGTTGTTGAAAACATAATTACTATCTGGGAGAAAGTATGCCGGAAACTAAAGTAACGGAAGACACTGGCTGTGGGGGAAACTGTGATTCGTGTGCAGTAAGCTCCTGTGATGCAAGCGAACAGAGGCCTGGCGAAAGCGCCGATGACTTTGCCAAGCGTCAGCAACTTACTAAAAGAATGCTGGGTATCAAGCATAAGATCGTTGTTCTTTCAGGCAAAGGCGGAGTGGGTAAAAGTACCATTGCCGTGAACCTGGCTGTTTCACTGTCTCTTGCCGGGAAGAAAGTTGGTCTGCTGGATGTTGATATTCATGGACCCTCTATTCCCACCATGCTCAACCTTGAAGGAGCCAGAGCACAATCCAGCGGCAACAGCATTCTACCTGTTGAAATGGCCGGTTTGAAAGTAATGTCTCTTGGTTTCCTGCTGGAGAACAAAGACAGTGCCATAATCTGGCGTGGACCCATGAAGATGGGTGTTATTGAACAGCTTCTTCGGGATGTTGACTGGGGAGAGCTTGACTACATGATAATCGATTCACCTCCTGGAACCGGTGATGAGCCCCTGTCAGTTGTTCAGTTGATAGGTAAAATGGATGGTGCTGTAATGGTTACAACGCCCCAGGATGTGGCGGCAGCAGATGTTAGAAAATCACTGGACTTCTGCCGTCAGTTGAATCTGCCGGTAATTGGAATAGTGGAGAATATGAGTGGCTTTATCTGCCCTGATTGCGGCAAAGAGACCGCAATTTTTGCAGGCAATAACGGAGAGACCATGGCAGAGGCCGCAGGGGTTCCCTTTCTTGGAAAGATTCCCATCGATCCTGCAGTTGGAAAAGCCTGCGACACTGGAGCGCCGTTCATATATCACTACAGCAAAACTGAGACAGCAAAGAGATTCGAGAGTGTAATCAAACAAATTCTCGAAAGAGAAGAAACGGACTAGGGAGAAATATGCGAATCGCAATACCAATGGCAAATGGTGCCCTTTGCATGCATTTCGGACACTGCAGCACATTTGCTCTTGTTGATGTTGAAGACAATAAAGTAACAGGAACCACCGAGGTTGTTCCTCCACCTCATCAGCCAGGTCTTCTACCGCCGTGGCTTGCAGAACAGGGAGCAACCCTGATAATAGCAGGCGGTATGGGTTCACGGGCACAGGCTTTGTTCGTACAGAGCGGTATTAAGGTTGTTACAGGTGCAGCAGGTACCGGAGCAAAGGAGATAGTTGAGAACTACCTTTCCGGTACTCTTGAAGCAGGAGAGAATGTCTGCGATCATTAGTACAGATGATTAAATAAAAAGGGGCGGCTCGATTGAGCCGCCCCTTCTGTTATTAATCAGATTAGTAGCGCCTTGGTCTCTCTTCGCGAGGCTTGGCTTCGTTAATCTTGAGTGCTCTTCCATCGAGCTCAACACCGTCGCCCTGGGCGATAGCGTTTCTGGCAGCCTCTTCAGGCATTTCAACAAAACCGAATCCACGGCTGCGGCCGGTTTCTCTGTCGGTGATTACTCTTGCGTCGGTAACTTCACCATAGCTCTCGAAAAAAGTTCTGAGTGAATCATCGTCAACGCCCCAGGAGAGGTTTCCTACGTACAGGTTCATTAGTATCCCTTTCGTACTTATGCCATCTTAAAAATTAACCGAATCTTCGCGATGACACAAAAGAAGCCCGGCTGCATCCCACCTTTGGGATGTTGCCGGTAATATGCACACTTTTTTCTGAATGTAAATAGCTACAGCAAAAGCTGATATTTGCACATGAACAAAAAAGGGGCAACTCTAATGAGCTGCCCCTGAGATATCAATCAGATTAGTAGCGCCTTGGTCTCTCTTCGCGAGGCTTGGCTTCGTTAATCTTGAGTGCTCTTCCATCGAGCTCAACACCGTCGCCCTGGGCGATGGCGTTTCTGGCAGCCTCTTCAGGCATTTCAACAAAACCGAATCCACGGCTGCGGCCGGTTTCTCTGTCGGTGATCACTCTTGCGTCGGTAACTTCGCCGTAGCTCTCGAAAAAGGTCCTGAGTGAGTCATCATCAACGCCCCAGGAGAGGTTTCCTACGTACAGGTTCATTAGTATCCCTTTCGTACTATGTCATCTTAAAAATTAACCGAATCTTCGCGA
>JAGLQD010000448.1 GCA_023136985.1 Candidatus Sabulitectum sp.
CACTACAGATCGGGTGTATTGGGTTCTCACGAGATAAAAGGGAACTGATTAGACTATTGATCTTTGTGATAAATCGAAGCGATTCAAGTAACTAAAGCGATAGCAACACATTACTCATCCTCCTCATCTTGCACTGAAAATCCGTGTGTCGACGGTTCAATTCCGCCTCTCGGCACCAGATCATTTTTTTGATTATCAGGAGGAGCTTTCTTTTTTAAGCTCCTCCATCATTTTTTCTATCTTCCTTATTCGTACAGCAGAGCTGTTTATCTGAAATTCAATGGTGTTCAGTATCCAGAACTGAAAGTGTTCAACTTTCTGCTGTCTGTGTATCATCCATATGATCTTCATTGACACCAGCAGAAGAGCTATTTCAACACTGAACAGTTCAGGTATGAAATGTATGTCAGTATGAAGTGCATGGCGCATCACATCGAAAGAGAAGAAAAGAGTTACAAGGGTTGCAAATGCGATGTTTACTATTTTTTCTTTCTTTGCGGTTCCGGTACCCCCGATCTGTCCCAGAATTTTTCTGACAGACTCCTTCTCGTCCTTGTACTGATCTATCTCATCCTGCATCTTGCCCTGGTTGCTCATATGATTTCTTTCCTTCTGTTTCAAATTCATATATTTCTTTAAACCGTATTGAAGTAAAAGTATTAAGGACTGTATTGAAGATAGTACAAATAGTCAACAGCATTACTGCCGGTGGAGCAGAACGACTTGTTCTTGATCTGCACAGGGAGTATCTGCGCCTTGGTCACGAATCATACATTGTGGCTTTAGCAGGTGGTAAGCAGACAGAGGGGAAGGATGGCTTCTGGTCTACCGGCTGCAGATCTCCTTATGCCCCTACTGCTGCGTACAGTCTTTCCGGTTTCTTCAGGAGTGAGCCTCTTGCCGGTGCAGACATAGTCCATGTCCATCTGTTTCCTGCGCTTCTTCGGGTTCCCGGGGCTCTTCGCCGGGCTGGCTGGCAGGGAAGACTCTTTGCCTCTGAACACAGCACATTCAACCGGAGACGGGGTGCTTTGTGGGGGAGTCTTACAGACAACTTCACATACAGACCATATGAGAGCATTGTTTGTGTCAGTGAGGCAGTGAGAGAAGCTGTTGTGGCATGGAAACCATTTCTTCACAGCCGGGCTGTGGTTATCCCCAATGGAGCCAGACTTGAATTGTTCAAGGTGCCTGGAAGAGTCGGTTTTCACAACCCTCCTGTGGTTCTTTCTGTGGGGCGCTTGACTGCCGCCAAGAATTACAGGCTGGCTCTTGAAGCCGCTGCTCTTCTTGTTTCCAGAACAGAGAACAGGTTTAAATGGCTGATAGCCGGAGATGGCGGTATGAGACCTGAGCTGAAGGAACTTGCCTCTGAACTGTCTCTTCATGGCGTTGTAGAGTTTCTAGGTACCCGTGAAGACATTCCACAGTTAATGCGCGACGCAGATATTTTCTTCATCCCTTCTGCATGGGAGGGATTCGGTATAGCTGCAGTGGAAGCCATGGCATCAGGATTGCCGGTGGTGGCTGGCAATGTACCGGGGTTAAGAGAGGTTGTGGGGAACAAAGCCGGTCTGCTTGTGGACCCTTCTTCTTCCAGCGAGATGGCGGCGGCACTGGAGAAACTGTTTTCTGATCATGATTCAGCTTTGCAGATGGGCTTATCCGGGCCGGAGAAAGCAGCAGATTATTCTCTGGAAGCCTGTGCCCTGGCTCATATCGATCTTTTCAATGGAGTGCTGTAAGTCCCGTGATCTGCTTCAGTACGGATTGTTTGTTTTCTGATCGAAATGGATCGAATCACCGCGGAATACTATTTCAATTGTTTCATCGCTGATACCGTGGGTGACATAGCCAAAGCTGCCTTCTACGATCTGTTCGTCAGTGGTTCTTGCACTGATATGAAAAGAATCATCGCTTGTGTAAACAATGGTGAATTCCTTTTCTTCTCCCGGAGCAAGTGTATGAATTACCCAGGTACTGTCACAGACGGATACGGTTACAGAACTGTAGATCCGGTCTGAATCATTTCTTACCAGTATTCGGTTTCCCTGCCCGACGCACCCGGCGAGACCCAGTATTAACATTGCTGAAATCAGAGTTGTTCTCATTTGATCCTCCTTTTCCTGATTATGCAGAGACCTGAAACAAAGTCAATGCTTCTGCTCTGTACTGTGAAACCTTTTCGTTGCATAATTGACAACAACATAATAGTGGAGGTACATCTTGATCACTGTCTTACTTGTCTGTGCAGCTCTGTTCTCAAGCGTGGATATAATCTCTGTTACAAATGCTCCTGAGGATGACGGGTCACTTCTTCTTATTCAATTTGATGAGGCAATGGAAACTTCCCAGGACCATATCGGGCTGCTTGTTCAGAGGGCTGAAACAGACTCTGCGGACTTGATCTGGGAAACGGTCATAGCAGAAGCGCTTCCTCTGGAGAGTACAGAGATCATGGATGGCTACGATCCTGATTACCCGATCTTCCCTGGAACAGCATATCACTACAGAACAGTTCTTTTTACAGCGTCAGGAGATTCTCTTTACAGCGCTGTTTTCACAGGAGCAGAGCTGCCGGAGGGTGAGTGGTTCAGTACCACTGAAACCCCTACCATGATTGGTTGTGCGCTTTTCCTGGGGTTGATCTTTTTCTATTTCCACAGGGCGAAAAGAGGCTCAGAGTTCTACCTGAGGCCTATAGCAGGTATTGAGGCTATTGATGAGGCCATTGGCAGAGCCACAGAAATGGGGAAACCAATCCTTTACGTGCCCGGGCTTTCAACCATTGGTGATGTTGCAACAATTGCCAGTATCACCATACTGGGCAGGGTTGCGAAGAAGGTTGCTGAATACGGAACTCCATTGCTTGTTCCCAACTGCGACCCCATTGTGTTCACTGTGTGCGAAGAGACTGTTCACCAGGCTTACATTGAGGCTGGAAGACCTGACGCATACGATACAGACAGTGTTTTCTTCCTTACTCAGAGTCAGTTTGCCTATGTAGCCGGAGTCAATGGAATTATGATGCGCGACAAGCCGGCAACAAATTTCTATCTGGGAATGTTCTGGGCAGAGTCTTTGATCCTTGCTGAGACAGGTGCGCTGTCAGGAGCAATACAGATCGCTGGAACTGATGCTGTGACCCAGCTTCCCTTCTTTATCACAACCTGCGATTACACACTGATAGGCGAAGAACTTTATGCTGCCAGTGCTTATCTGGGCCGGGAGCCCAAGCAACTTGGATCCATCAAGGGGCAGGATTCATGCAAGGCTGTAATGATGGGCTTCATAGTGCTTGGTATAATATTGAGCATTATTTACGCGATCACCGGGAATGAATCAGTGATGTTCCTCGGTAGTTTTCTGAACTTGTAAAATGCCCGATCTTCTTGTTCCCCTGTACGCAGTTCCAGAGAGGTTCTGCTGTGACGGGTTCAGGCTTAGACGATCACTTGCTCATGAGGGCGATACTATTCGAAAATGGATAGAGGTTAACTTCTCATCAGGCTGGGCGGCAGAAGTGCTGCCTGCAATCAGCAGAACGCCGTCAACCATGATCATTGCTGTTGATGAATCAACTGGAAAACTTGCAGGATTCTGCGTGTGGGACTGCACCGCACTGGGCTTTCTGGGGCCGGTGGGAGTCTCTGAGGAATACAGGAACACCGGTGTTGGTAAGGCTGTTACTCTTGAAGTACTGCACTGCATGAGGGAACAGGGTTACGGCTACGGAGTAATTGGAGCAGCGGGACCTGTTGATTTCTTTCAATCTGTCTGCAAAGCTACTGTAATTCATGAGAGCAGTCCGGGAATCTATCCTGAGCCCATATCATGATCATCAGAGCAATGAGACCGGAGCACTACACTGATCTGGTAAAGCTGTGGAGCAGTTTTCCAGGCAACGCCATCACAGGGGCTGACTCTTCTGAAGGTCATTCTCTTTTTCTTCTAAGGAACGGTGAATACTGTTTTACCGCTTTCGAAGGTGAACAGGCCGTGGGTTCTGTAATGGCCGGGGAAGATGCCAGGCGGGGCTACATATACCATCTTTCAGTGAAAGAGAACCTGCACCATTCCGGCATTGGTAAAGCCTTGATGGATAAGGCCGAAGCTGCCCTTTACCAGGCAGGCATTGAGAAACTTCACCTGTTCATATTCTCGGATAACCCTGCCATTGAGTTTTACAAAAGAACCGGATGGCATCTTCGGGATGATATCAAGGTAATGAGCAAGGTTATCAGGGGAGACAAGTACATGGGAACCCGGAAACCCGAATAACCTTTTTGTAACACCGGTCAGAGGGCCATTGTAAACAAATAATATTAAGGTTAATAGCTTTTTGCAGGCTCATGTTCTGTCATTATTAATACTATTCACTCATCACACATTACCGTACCAGTTTTTCTAATTCAAGAGAGAAAACCGTTGGGAAATGCCAGGATCACCTACAATAGCATAAATCCCCGCAGGAAGTCTTTTCCCGGAGAAATCATCCCCGTTCCAGACAGCGGTGCCATCTGTAACTGCAATGGAGGAAACCTCTCTTCCGTAGAGATCGAATACTCTCAGAGTCTGCGATGTGTTTGTACCGGTGTATACGGTAACTGAACCGGACACAGGATTGCTGGAAATTGTCAGTGAAGGGGTCTGTTCAATTACAACTGCTTCCTGTTGCTGGACTCCAACAGAATCATGGTTGAACCAGCCGAAGGTGGGGTATCCACCAAGGACAGGTTCCATCTCTACCTGACTGTAAACAATGTAGAGATTCCCATCCTCATCAACAACTCCATCAATAGCTTTCACATCTTCAGGATCCTCATCACTGTAGTCATAGGCTACATGCCAGTCAACAAGAACATTCCCGTCTTCATCCATGAGAAGGTTGAAAACCTTGTGCTCAAAATACCCGTCTGTCCAGCAGAGGTAAAACTCTTCAGTTCCTGGCAGGTGACGAAGAATGAAAGAATCGCTGGTACACATTTCCGGTAATTCAACTGTAACAATAGTTTTCTCATCGACAAGAATCTCTCCAGTAGTTCTGTGGATTTTCCACAACACAAATCTGCCCTCCTGGCTGGCGCCGGAAACACTTTCTACAACCATCAGATTTCCGCTGGAATCAATATTAAGCTCCGGAAATCTGTTACAGTTTAATTCATCATCTGTAAAGTCTAACAAGGGAATTATGGTATTCCCTTCAAGATCGTACTGAAGATACTCATAAGTATGATAGTAGGGATCCTGAACTACGACATGAACACGGTTTCCATCAACCAGCAAAACACCGCCTGCACTGGCTCCTTCAATCTTCCACTCATATTCAGTTATGAAACCTGAACCAGGTGCCGGTGTCCAGACTGCATAGTAAACATCTGCCCCTCTGTTGAAAAGAACATGGAGCCTGCCAAGGCTGTCGGGACTGGTTCTTATGTATTTGCGTGTTGTTAAAGTGGTGAAAAGATATGTAGCAGGAGTGATTTCACTGCCGTCCTCAAGGCTTCTGATGGCATAGTAGATTGGGTCGTAATCCCTCCAGAATGCCATCAGACTATCTCCCATAACAATCTTCGACATCATTGTGCTGTGATTATCAGACGAAATCATTGTTTCAGGATAAATGGTTGTTCCATTCAGAAGGAACATCTTGTAACCTATTCGAGCCTCATCATTCATTCCTTCCCAAACAAGATGAAATCTGCCCTGGGAATCTCTATGAATAAACTGAATACGCCTCTGTGTATTTGCCGAGTCTGTGACCAGTATTGGATTGCTCCAACCGGGCCCGGGGGTAACTCCAAGGCATGTCAAAAGCAGAGCACAGAACCCGATCATTCCAGCACTCCTGTTCTGCCATAGTCATGCTGAAACTGTGTCCACGGCGCATAACCAGTGGTGCAGGTGCCCAGCTCCCAGCAGTGAAGAAGACCATCACTGGTGCCGAATACAATCTCAATTG
>JAGLQD010000449.1 GCA_023136985.1 Candidatus Sabulitectum sp.
GCTCACGCTTTTTTCTGGATTTCTTTCCCATTTCTTTCCTCTTGCAGAACAATGATTGTACTGACTCAGGTAAACTCGGAAAAATACAAGTGAAATGGATGATGATACATTGGTTGTGGTGTGTCAATGGTTATTGGTTGCAATAAAAGGTAAACAAGTGTATACATAGCATAGTGATTCTCGTGGTTTACCTGAGTCAGTTAAACTTGGAGGTTGAGATGTATGGGGAATTGAATGAGTTTCAGAATGAGTTGAAGAAGAGGCAGATTATTCCTGAGAAAAGCGTGAAGTATTTTGTTTTCTGGATCCGGCAATACCTTCTACTGGATTCACCGGAGGAGGCCGATTTTTCGAGAGCTCTTGATGCTGAGGCAAGGGAAGACTGGCAGATAAGACAGGCACTGGATGCTGTAAAGTTGTATAAGAATTTCTCGCTGGGAGAGTCCTCGGAAGAATATTGCATTAGGGAAGACCCTGTAGAGGTAGTAAGAAGTAGACTGAGGGTTAAGCATTATTCAGAGAAAACCGTGAAGAGTTACTGTAACTGGTGCAGGAGATATCTGGAATTTTGTTCATCGAAAAAGTTTGATAACAGGGTTGATGGATCTTTCCGGGACTACATGACATACCTTGCATTGAATCGGAAAGTAGCAGCATCAACCCAGAATCAGTCGTTTAATGCTGTACTGTTTCTATTCAGAAATGTATGGAATCAGGAACCGGCTGATATTAATGGTGTGAGGGCTAAGAGGCCTCAGAGGTTGCCTGCAGTATTGTCCCAGGATGAAGTGTGCCGTGTATTGAAAGAGGTGCAGGGTGTGACGGGGCTTGTTTTGCGAATAATTTATTCAGGGGGTATGCGGCTGAGTGAAGCTTTATCTTTGAGAGTACAGGACTGCAACTTTGAAAACTGTTCCGTTGTTGTTCGGCAGGGGAAGGGCAACAAGGACAGAGTAACGCTGCTGGCAAGAACACTTGTACCTGACTTGAAAATTCATATTGATAAGCTGAAGAATCGCTTGAGTAAAGAAAAGATTCCGGTGTTTCTGCCAGGGGCAATTGCTAGAAAATATGTTGGTGCAGGGCTCCAGTGGCCGTGGCAGTTTGTTTTTCCGGGAAAAGGAGTCTGCAATGATCCTGATACTGGGAGATCAGTCCGGCACCATTTGCACCCCAGTGCTGTTCAAAGGGAAATGAAAAGGGCAGTAAACATTGTCGGAATACCTAAAAGAGCTACCGTTCACACTTTGCGTCACAGTTTTGCAACACACCTTCTTATGAGTGGGACAGACCTATGTGAAATACAGGAGTTATTGGGACACAAGAGTCTGGAGACCACAAGAGTGTATCTGCATGTAATGAAAGAGTTGAAGCCGGTTACCAGAAGCCCTTTGGATATGCTTGATTGAGAGGTATTGACTGGTTAATTATTGCTTCATCAGGTGGATGTTGCGATAAAGAAAACGTGGTTTCCACAGTTTTTATCTATGCACTAACTGTGCCGTTTGCTGCTACTGAAACGGAACATGATGACAATCTTAGAGAAGGTCGGTTATGGTATTTATCTACAAAGCCATCCTTGAAACTTCATAATAGTTTGAGAATAATTCTCTTTCTCTCTTAACAGAACCTTAACAATTTCCAAATACTCCCTTAACAACCCGGTGAGATGTTACACCTGTCATCGGTATACAATCGATGACGGAACTGAAAACGAAAGGGGTTTTCAATTGCGTAACATCATGATTATTGCCTTGATCATTGCTTCCGTGGCACTGGCCAGTGGTGAGTTTTCTACAGGAGGTTCTGAACTTCTTCAGTTTAAGGGATATGTCATCAGTACATTCAACACCTTCGGTGAAGAGGATGCTGATCCGGATAATGGTTTTAGCGTGCTTGCCACAATCGAGTGGTATCCACGGTTGAACGACTGGGTTGATGCAAAGATAGCCTTCAAGTCGCAGCCAACAAAGTACACCGGTAGTTACGAGGATCTTAGTCTGACCACGGAAGACATAGCTATCAACATGCACTTCAATGACATTACCACATTCACCATGGGTCACTTCAAGAGACCTTTTGGTCATTGCTACACACGCTCCGGCAGCAGCATGTATTTCCGGGACCGGGCACAGCTGGCAGACACATTCGGTGACTTCGGCAAGCGGGACATCGGAGCAAATGTTGCTTTGAACTTCGGTTTTGCAAATTTCGATCTAGCCTGCACAAACGGAGCTGGCGACAACGAGCCTGAAGATGACAGCCACAAGAGCTTCACAGCCCGAGCAGTGTTTGAGCCCATGGATGGTATTCAGGTTGCTGGCGCTTTTGGCAGCTACTCTGAGAATGCTGATTCAACAGGTGAAACAAGTATTTCTGCTACTGCAATGGATTTCTACACTGTGATCGATCAGCCTCTGACTGAAACAGTTGAGCTCTCCTTCATCGGAGAATACATCATGGTCGGCGAGCCAATGGAGGACGATTCCGACTGGACAGATGCAAGTGGTTATGCAGTTACTCTTCTTGCCAACTTTAACCTTGAAGGAAACATGCTTCAGGCAATAAGACCCGCTCTTCGTTACGAGAACAACAGCCCTGGTTCTGCCGGTAGTGATGATCCTGAGAATGATGAGGGTGCAATTGACCTCTGTCTCAATCTGGACTTGTACAGCAGCAAGAACACTGTGCAGATCGGCATGCGCAATCACACATTCCAGAGCCAGGGCGAGGACAGTTACACAGACATGTACTTCGGTTGGAGAATGAAGTTTTAACCACAGTTATTCGAAAGGAATAAAATGAAAAGAAACACAACAACAATGATCTTTCTGGCAGGACTGACCCTTTTGGGAGCATGTGGTGAGCCTGGAGATGGAACAACTGCTGGCACGGAATCCAGTGGAATAGTGGAGATCAGCGTGGTGGGCTCAACAACGGTTCAGCCACTGGCGGAGCTTTTGAGTGAGGCTTACGAAGCAATTGATCCCAATGTTCGGGTTACCGTCAGTGGCGGTGGCAGCAGCGTTGGCGTAAAGAGTGCAGCAGAGCACACAGCAGACATCGGTATGGCTTCAAGAGAGATAAAAGAGAGCGAGATCCAGGATTGCCCTGAAATAGTGATCCATACCATAGCTCGCGATGGAATTGCAATTGTAGCAAACCCGGATATTGATGTTGATGGAATTACAATGGAACAGGCCAGAGGGATATTCTCTGGAGAGATCACTGACTGGAGTGAGGTTGGCGGAACAGCTGGGACGATCACTGTAGCCGCACGGGAAGAGGGCTCCGGTACCAGGTCTGCTTTTGAGGATCTGGTAATGGATGATGCTCTTATAACCGAAATGGCAATTCTTCAGCCTTCCAATGGTGCAATTCGCACAACTGTTGCAACAACTCCCGGTTGCATTGCCTTTCTCAGCTTCGGATACCTGGACAGCAGCACAAAGCCCATGGCTGTTCACGGTGCTCTTCCAACTGCAGAGAACGTAAGTACCGGCAGTTACCCTGTGGTACGACCTTTGAACATGGTGACTTATGGGGAGCCAACCGGTGCGGTGGCAGAGTGGCTTGAATTCATCACAGGCGAAGACGGCCAGGCAATAGTAGCTGCAGAGGGCTACATACCCATCTAGGCAGGGAGAAATAAATGACTTCCGGAACCCGGCGAACAGGATTGGAAAAGACTATGAAGACCATTCTGCTTGTGTCCGCACTGGCATCACTGCTGATCGTACTTCTCATCTTTATCTTCACCATGAAAGAGGCCATGCCGGCGTTTCGGGAGTTGGGTGTCTGGAAAATGCTCTCTGGTACCACCTGGAGACCTGGCAATGGTGAGTTCGGTATTCTGGCCATGATAGCAGGCAGTGGTCTTGTTACTCTGGGGGCAGTTCTGATAGGTGTTCCTCTTGCCCTGGGTACTGCGATCTTTCTTTCGGAGATCGCCCCGGGCTGGATAGTAAAAATAGTTAGACCTTCCATTGAATTACTGGCAGGGATCCCATCTGTTGTTTACGGACTGTTCGGCATGGTGGTTCTTGTTCCACTTGTGCGAGAGATTCCCGCTCCCGGGAATGCAGGGTTTGGCCTGCTGGCCGCCTCAATAGTTCTTGCGGTAATGGTTCTGCCAACAATTGCCAACATCTCGGAGTTCGCTATCAGAAGTGTTCCCAGAGGGTATAGGGAAGGTTCACTTGCTCTTGGGGCAACAAAGTGGGAAACTATTTCCAGGGTCCTGATCCCTGCAGCAAGACCGGGAATAATCAGTGCGGTGGTTCTTGGTCTGGGTAGAGCACTGGGAGAAACAATTGCGATGATAATGGTCATTGGAAATTCTGTAGTTCTGCCAGCCGCGCTCACAGGTAATCCCCTCAGCATCTTTTTGAGTAGAGCAAGAACGCTGACAGGTAACATCGCAGTTGAGATATCCTATGCAACGGGAGTTCATGAGAGTGCATTGTTTGCCACCGGAGTAGTCCTGTTTATTCTGATCATGCTGGTTAACAGCTCAGCCGGATTTCTTTTAAGAAGGGGAGCTCGCAGATGAATAAAAGGAACTTTTCCCAGAATATTGCATTCGGGATGTTCTGGCTCGCGGGAATTGTTTCGGTGCTGATAATGGCATTTGTAGTGGGTTACATAATGGTTAAAGGGCTTCCGGGGATCAGTCTTGACTTTTTTACCACATCGCCCCGTGGAGGTCTTTCCGGTGATGGCGGTATCTATTCAACCATCGTTACCACATTTTATATGATTGTTGTGACTTTAGTGTTTGCTACGCCCCTTGGGGTGGGAACAGCCATATACTTAACAGAGTACTCCAGCAATACCGATAGCAGGGCTATGGGGAGACTGGTAAGCATCGCAAGGTTTGGAGTGGAGACCCTTGCTGGCGTTCCTTCAATAATCTTCGGTCTGTTCGGCTATGCTTTGTTTGTTACTGTAATGAATCTTGGATTTTCAATTCTTTCCGCTTCCCTTGCCGGGGCCTGTTTGATAATCCCTGTGATCATCAGAACCACAGAAGAGGCTTTAAAGGCAGTGCCTGCCGGGTACAGAGAGGGATCTCTTGCCCTTGGTGCCAACCGATGGGAAACCACATGGAAGGTTGTTCTTCCTGCAGCTCTTAGGGGAATCTCAACTGGTATTCTGTTAAGCGCAGGACGCATAGTAAGCGAAACTGCCATTTTCTTCGTAACACTTGGAGGCAGCTACAGAGTTCCCCGCTCTTTGATGTCAGGGGGAAGAACCATGGCTCTTCATGTTTACTACCTGGCTATGGAAACAAGAGCCTTTGACAAGGCAATGTCTACTGCAGCAGTTCTGGTGGCTTTGATCATAATTATGAATCTTGCTATCAATATGGTTACCAATAAGATCGCAGCGAAATAGTAACAGGGGTGAATGAATTGGAGAATGAAACAACAAGGATGAGTACAGAGGGGTACAGCCTTTTCTACGGAAGGTTTAAAGCTCTGAACAGCATAGACATCAAGATACCTTCAAACAGAATTACCGCGTTTATTGGACCTTCAGGATGTGGAAAGAGTACCTTTCTCCGAAGCTTTAACAGAATGAACGATCTAATTCCCGGTGTTACCACAACAGGTACCGTGCGTCTTGATGGCAGAGATGTTGCAAAAGAGGATGTTGTGAAGCTTCGGAAAAAAGTGGGCATGGTCTTTCAAAGACCAAACCCGTTTCCCAAATCAATTTTTGATAATGTTGCCTACGGACCCAGACTTCACGGGTTAAGAAATCGCTCTGATCTTGCTGTTCTTGTGGAGAAAAGCCTGCGACAGGCTGCCATATGGGAAGAGGTTAAAGACGATCTGCAAAAGTCGGGTATGTCGCTTTCCGGTGGACAGCAGCAGAGACTTTGTATAGCCAGAGCAATTGCTGTGGAGCCTGAAGTGATTCTTATGGATGAGCCGGCATCAGCACTTGATCCGGTGGCAACTCTGAAAATTGAAGAGCTGATGAATGAACTGAAAATGAACTACACAATTGCAATTGTTACACACAATATGCAGCAGGCCGGCAGGGTAAGTGATTACACTGCATTCATGCTTACCGATCAGAACCGGGCAGGGAACCTGATCGAGTTCGGGGCAACGAAACAGATATTCACTACCCCTGTGGACTCAAGAACTGAAGACTACATTAGCGGCCGGTTCGGCTGACAGGAGGGTAATTATGAGCAGAGACAGTTTTGACAGAGAACTTCATGAGGTGAAAAGAAATCTGTTCCAGGTAACAGGAGAGGTCAGAAAGAATCTTTCAGCATCGGTGAGATATCTGGAAAACAGAGATATGCAGGGTGCTGCAATGATAATCGAATCGGATGAGATCATAAATCTCAGATGTATTGAGATAGAAGAGCAGTGCCTGAACATTATAGCAACACAGCAGCCGGTTGCCACAGATCTGAGGCTGTTGTTCTCTATCCTGCAGATATCCACCGAGATCGAACGGATCGGAGACTATGCAAAAGGAATTGCGAGAATAAGCCAGAAGATAGGGCCCGGAAAACTGATCAAGCCTCTTCTAAGCATTTCCAGAATGGAGGAGATCGCAAACGAAATGCTGGATGATGCCATCAGGGCGTTCACTGAAGATGATGAGAAAGCAGCCAGAGAGATCCCTGCAAGAGATCTTCAAATAGATGTTCTCTACAACCAGGTTCACCGTGAGCTGCTCACTTTCATTCTGGAAAAGCCTTCCAATATCGAGCAGACAATGATGCTTGACTGGGTGGCTCACAATATCGAGCGTGTAGGGGATAGAGTAGTGAACATATGTGAGCGGGTGATTTTTACAGTCACCGGCGTTTCTGTTGACCTGAACTGATAATTCCGCATTTGCCCTCCGGGTCTGCGGACAAACCAGCGCATGGATACACCCCCTGTGCGCTGGTTTTACAAATGGAACCTTTCCCATCTGTCTGGGTATATATATACGAAGGCAGGCAGGTAAGACCTGTGCTTCATCCGGTTATTCCGGTCATACATCCCTCCTCGCCGGCGCGCCCTAAACTACCAGGGTGCGCCGGTTCGGTTTAAGTTAACACAGAATTAACAAACATCTCCTATTGTAGCAAAGTTGTAACTGGTTTTCATATTTGCGAGGGAGATGTTTTGAAAGCTAACAGGTTGCTGACTAAAGGAAAAGGGAATAATTGCAGGTGTGGCCATCGGAGGTATGTTTCTTGCACACCCTGCATGCAGGTGGATACAGGGTTCTGAGTGCTGTCATGTGAAAACGAAAGAGTGAGGCCGGTGAAGATGAGTAAAAAAACAAAGGTTCTTTTTCTCTGCACAGGTAATTCATGCAGAAGCCAGATGGCAGAGGGGCTCTGCAGATACCTCAAGGGTGATGTTATTGAATCATACTCCGCAGGAATTGTGAAGCATGGTCTTAATCCTTTTGCAGTTAAAGTCATGCTGGAGATAGGTATTGATATTTCCGGTCATTTCAGCAAAACAGTTGATGAAATGGAAGAGAAGGACTTTGACTATGTAGTTACTGTCTGTGACAATGCACATGAGACATGCCCCTACTTCCCTGCAGGAACCGGACTCATCCACAGAGGGTTTGATGACCCGCCCAGGCTTGCCCGAGATGCAGAGACGGAAGAGGAAGCTATGGTA
>JAGLQD010000045.1 GCA_023136985.1 Candidatus Sabulitectum sp.
AAAGTTTGACGGGGTTTCAAACAACAAAGACAGAGAGTTGGATGACCCCGAAGGATACGGAATCATCGAGTTTGCCTATTCAGAAATGGCTAAGAGCTGCGGGATTGAGATGAGTGAATGTAGATTGTTCAGAGAGAACGGCAGAAGCCATTTCATGACGAGACGGTTTGACCGACTGCCTGATGGCAATAAGCTTCATATGCAGTCTCTGGCCGCTCTGGCTCATTTCGACTTCAACCTTGCAGGTGCTTACAGTTACGAACAGGTATTTCAGGTTATGAGAAGGCTGAATCTTCCATACAGATCAATAGAGCAGCAATTCAGGCGGATGGTGTTCAACATTGTTGCAAGGAATCAGGATGATCATGTGAAAAACATTGCTTTTCTTATGAACAGAGAAGGTCATTGGTCCCTGGCTCCGGCATTTGATGTAAACTTCAGTTATCAGCCTGATGGTTTGTGGACGGCTAATCATCAAATGACAGTGAACGGCAAACAGGATTCATTCAACTCAACTGACCTGAAGGAATGTGCGAGAATGGCCGGAATGAAACAGGGGCAGTACAGAATTATTCTTGAACAGGTGCAGGATGTTGTTTCGAAGTGGAAAGACTATGCCGATGAAGCAGGGGTATTTACCAGTCAGCGAGATCGGATACAAAAAACACTCAGACTGAAAAGATTGCTATAAGCGACCCGGGAGTGGATGGAATTGAGCATGCTCAGTTTTTACCTCAATAAAACAAAGTGGACAAATCGCATTTTGGGATTGCAAATTGTCCACTTTTTTGTTATAGTTGCAATGAGCCATTGAGGAGGTCATCATGATTAAGCGCGAATTGGAAGCCAAGCTTATCTATTTTGCAAAAAGATTTCCTGTATTGACCTTGACCGGCCCCAGACAGTCCGGGAAGACGACGCTGGTAAAAAATGCTTTTCCCAACAAAAAGTATGTTTCTCTGGAAGATCTGGATCACAGGAGATTTGCGCAGCAAGACCCCCGTGGATTTCTAAAGAGTTACCAGGATGCTATTATTGATGAGGCTCAAAATGTACCGGAGCTTTTCTCTTACATTCAGACAAAGGTTGATGAGGAAAATATACCCGGACAGTATATCCTTACTGGCTCTCAGAATTTTCTGCTTTTTGAAAAAATTACTCAATCACTTGCCGGAAGAGTTGCTGTATTGAAGCTGCTTCCGTTTTCTTATGCAGAGCTGGCCATTAGCGGTATAAAAGAGAAGTACGAATTTTACCTGTACAATGGGTTCTACCCTCGAATTTACCACATGAATCTTTCTCCGGAAGATTTCTATCCAAGTTATCTGCAAACATATATTGAGCGGGATGTTAGACTTATAAGAAATATTGGAGACCTGAGCCGGTTTCAACTATTCATTAAGCTGTGTGCTGGCAGGACAGGGCAGTTGTTGAACATCTCATCCCTTGCGACTGAGTGTGGAATATCCCGCACAACAGCATCAAGCTGGATTTCAATCCTGGAAGCAAGTTACATTATTTTCCTTTTGCGGCCGCACCATAAGAATTTCAACAAGCGCCTGGTGAAGATGCCAAAACTGTATTTCTATGACACGGGGCTTGCTGCATATCTTCTTGGAATTCATTCGATTGAGCAGTTGGATACACATTACAGCAAAGGTGCTCTTTTTGAATCTCTTGTCATATCAGAATTAATGAAAAAAGCGTACAATGCAGGCAGAGAACCCCATTACTTTTTCTGGAGAAACAAGACTGGAAATGAAATTGATCTTCTCATTGAAGAAGGCTCCCGCCTTGTCCCGGTGGAGATAAAATCAGGGAGAACAGTGAACCAGAATTGTTTCAAAGGGCTTAAGTACTGGAGAAAGATTTCCGGCTCTGATGAAAAGGGAATTGTGCTTTTTGGCGGAGAGTATCAGCAGGAGAGAGAATTCTCTCTGGTAACTTCGTGGAAGAATATAGATACACTGAATTTCTGAATGCAGGAAAGTGTAAACAACTACTCCAGTTCACTAATCATCTTACTGATTGTCTTATGCAATACAGGTATTTTTCGATTGCATGTAAAGTAGACTGCCTGGGGATTGATATCAACATAGTGGTGGGTAATAATGTCTCGCATTCCTTTAGCATCTTTCCAGTTAACCTCTGGATATCTGATCAGGAGTTCTCTGTTTGTTATTTTATCCAGATTTTTTAGAGATTCGCCTATCACAATCAGCATCATACATATTGCATCCATTTTAATAGAACCTTCAGCAGTATCCGTAAAGTCGGATGGATCCTGAATGTCATTAAACCGGGAAAGGATTTTCGCAGAAGCCTTTTCTATATGTGTAAGTACTTCAATGATAAGTTGTGTATTGTCAGACATACACGGCCTCAGAATCAATCCTTCTTTTTAGAAACTCATTCATGCCCGGCCTGTATGTAACAACATCAACGTGCTTTAGAAGCCTTTCTTCAAGCAGAGATTTAATGGCTGAAAGCATAAAGAAATCA
>JAGLQD010000450.1 GCA_023136985.1 Candidatus Sabulitectum sp.
ACTCTGATCAGTTATTCTCGTATATGCTTATTGTTATCAGATTTACATAACTTCGATAATTACATCAGTCATGCGGGATCGCTTAAACATATCCTTAATGGGAACACCTGGGATGGCCAGTGGTATCTGAGAGGTTTTTATGATGATGGAACCCCGCTTGGTTCTTCCGCAAATGACGAGTGCAGAATTGATTCGATCGCCCAGTCATGGGCTGTTCTTTCCGGAGCGGGAGAAAGTGAAAGAACAGAGATTGCAATGAACTCGGTTTTAGAGCATCTGGTTGATTTCAATAACAATCTCCTGCTCTTGCTTTCCCCGCCTTTCGACAGATCAGATCATGATCCGGGCTATATAATGGGGTATCCTCCAGGAATCAGAGAAAATGGTGGGCAGTACACCCATGCTGCGGCATGGGTTGCCTGGGCTTTTGCGAAACAGGGCAGGGGAGATATAGCGGAATCGCTTTTCAGGTTGCTGAATCCCATATATCACAGTGATTCTCCGCGAAAGCGTGACATCTATCGTGTGGAACCATATGTTGCCGCCGCCGATGTTTACAGCGCGGAAGAACACAGGGGGCGAGGTGGCTGGACCTGGTATACCGGATCCTCCGGATGGCTTTACCGCCTGGGGATTGAGGCAATACTTGGAATAACAACATCAGGGAGTAATCTAATAATAAGTCCCTGTATCCCAGCCGGCTGGACTGGATTCAGCGCGGTGATCAAAAGGGGAGACACAAGTTTCCGGATTACAGTCAGCAACCCGGACGGCGTCTCCACCGGGGTGCTATCAGTAACTCTGGATGGAATCCAACTAAGATCCGGTCTGGTTCCTCTTGACATAGATGGATCGGATCACACGATAACGGTAATTATGGGTACCACCCTGTAATGAGAGTGAAGAAATGAAAATTGCAGTATGCGGAATAGCCTGTGAAATATGTCCCCGAAGACTTAACGGAAAATGTCCATACGGAGAAGCCGGTTGTGTCCCGAAAAAAGATGACATCTGCAAAATTTCCAGTTGCGCAGCTTACAGGGAAATTGACTGGTGTTTTGAATGCAGTAAATTCCCCTGCGAACTCACAAAACAGAGCCCGATTAAGTACGAGTACTGCAAGTATATAGTATCCAGAAGTTAGAGTGTACCTTCTGCTTCAGCAGCTGCAGATCCTGTACTTGTATCTTCCGCCAGCACATTCCCATTACTGTAAATAGTTACAGTGACTGTTCCCGTATCGCCAGTTCTCTGTGCCGAAATAAAAACAGTGTCACCTTTGTCAGCGGTGAATGTAAGCGACCATGGCAACTCAACATTGTTGATAATCGCAAGTTTTCCATTCGCGTCAATGTAATCGATATCAACTGTCTCTGCTGTTCCTGTGACTTTGTATTCGACTGTTACCGAAGGTGAAAGAGGATCTTTCGTACAGGCAGTCATAATTAGGAGAATGGCCAGCAGTGCCATGATAAAAGCTTTGCGCATGAAAAGTCCTTTCTCCATACTTTACAGTACTTTATTGCAAGTTGCAAATATACACCCGGTAACTGAAAAGAGTAGCTTTTCTTTAATTCACATCATTGAGAAATCTGAATATTTTCAGACACTATCTGGCTCATCTGCTGATAGTATTCGCTGTCTTTTCTAATAGCCAGGGCAAGTGTCGTTGACAAGTCGACACCGGAAAATACTTCGTAGTTATTGATGAAAAAACTGTTTTCATTGATGCTCTTTATCATGTCCTGATAGTCAGGATGCGGCATGAAAACAAGGTCCGGTTCATAATAGTGGAAAAAGCTATCTGCTGAGAAACCGGAATGTGCGATCCTTGTTTCATTAAGCCCTGTCATGCCAATAACTGTTTTGTAAGGGTTCATTGCCAGCGGGTGGCCAACCTCAGTAGCGGCCATGACCAGGTCATCCGGCAACAGGGAGAATTCGTCCAGGCGGAACCAGTAACCTGTCCATCTTGCTCGGTATTCTTGTGTAACATCAAATCCATTGTAGCTGCCTTTGCGGGAGGTGAGAAGTTCGAATGAACTTTGAGCGATCCGCGGGCCGAAAGCAAAAACTGGATAGAGAAAAAGAGCAGCCAGGATTGCCCTGGAATTTACAGTTCCGTCCTTTAGACTTTTAATTAGTTCCTCTAGAGATGTTCTCTTAAATATGAATCTCGCAGACTGTATGGATAGAAACATTATTGCTGGAAGAGTCGGGTAGTAGAATCTCTGAGAATAGTCCATTATTGGTGTGACAAAGAAAAGATGATAGACGATGAAGATAAGGGTAGCAAAGAACAATCCTCTGGTTGTTTTAGATATCCATCTCCATAAACCCTTAGCATCAATGAACAAAGCAATTCCAATAACAGAAAAGAGTAAAGGGAAAGAAAAGACAAACTTGATCAGGCCCTTGATCGGAAAAAGGTTGTACATATCCTGGAAGTATGCTCCATAATGGTTTATTGATTTCGCATAGAAGGGGAGGGGAAGAGGTGAATTCAAAAACTTTGAATAGAACAATATCTGCAGAAGAACCACCAGGATTGTAATAAGTAAGATTGCAGATGCATGTATCTTCTGCCTCCTGGTAGAGGAAAATAGGAAAGCTACCAGAGGAAGGGTAAAGGAGAATATCAGCAGATCCGGTCTAATTGAAAAAGCGAATCCTCCAAGGATACCTGTGAACAGAACGCTGGAAAGAGTTACCGATTCCCGGTATCGTATCGATACCAGAATGTACGCTGTTAAAAACGCAAGAGCCAGCATTGTATCCATACCACTGGTAAAATGCACTGAGAAATTCTTGGCATCGCAGAGAATTGAGAGCAGGATTACAAGTAAAATTCCCTGTTTGATCGATGTATTCTCCCGGCCAGTTGTTACATGCAAGAGATAAAAAAGCAATATGAGGAAGAGAATCGCCGATATGGAACTGGCAAACAGCATTGTCAGCACAGGGTTATGGGGAAAAACAACTCTGAGTGGAAGAACCATTGCAAGGAATGAAGGAGATGTCAGTCCGTAAGTGGCTTCGTGACCCGAATTGAAAGACGGCTCTCCTGTATTCAGAATATTATCAGCATACCTGACAAACATGAATGCGTCATCCTGAACAGAAGAAGCATTGAAGTGGACAAACAGGTGAGACGCCAACAGACCGAAAAGAAGAAAAACAAACAATGCGAATATTTTATGTGAGCTAATCCTCATTTATATACTGTTCACCCCTCCACGAGTAAATATATTTCAAATAGTATCCAAAAGAAGTTTGTTATTGTCAAGAGAAAACGAATTGAATTCGTAAGAGTACCCTACATGATCTACTCTCATATTTCAGAGAGAGAAGAACTTCTGTGCAAATCGGTTTCCATATTTAACTGGAAATTGTATGCTTCTCAACTGAACTCATTCTTTCCTTCTCTTTTGATCTTGTGACGGAACTTATCTTGTTTAAGTTTTCTGAAAGAGCAGACTGCATCGGAATTGAAGAAGTATATCGCCAATTTGCGTACTATTGACACATCCTCCTTCTCCATGCCATATTCATAAATAATTGGTATGCTATACACATGCTGGTAGGGATGGAATGCTATGAAATCATGCTCGTTTCTGCTAATCTCTATTCTTTTTCTTCTCGCTGCTGCTGTTATCGCCGATACTCCACTGATCCGAACAACTGTGTCTGACAGTTCCAGAGTTGTTCTCATTGCGCAAACTCCACTTTTGTGGGAGTCAGCAGAATACGATAATCTTGATTTCATCAGATTCACAGGTTCTCCTGTTACAGACAGCATTGGATATCCTGAGCTGCCCATGATAACCTGTCTTGTGGCAATCCCTGACAGTGTTACACCGGAAATTGAGTTTTCCTATGCAGGCTTGCGTGAAATTCAAACAGATCCGGTATATCCAGCACCGGCACATATTCTATCAACTGAGTTCACTCCTGCTGTGGTTGATTCTTTTGTACAGGATTCCACGGCTTACATTTCAGATCAATTCTGGCCATCCGAGCCTGTAAGAATAATTGGAGAGACAAGAATCTGCGGCCAGAGACTGCTTAAGGTTCAACTGTTTCCTGCAAGATACAGGGCATCAGACAGTACTCTTACAACAGTCTCATCTATAAATGTTTCTGTTCATTTTGATTATGATGCTTTACCACCAGATAACTCTGATTTCCCAATAACCCTTCCAGACGATGTAACTTCCTATGGCGGTTTCAGCATTGGGGACATCGACAGAGACGGAACAATTGAAATTGTATTCGGCACCAGTGACGGATTCCTCCACTGCTGGGAACTTGGCTCCTGTGATGCTGGTTACACTCCATGGCCTCAGTTCCAGCACGATGATGGAAGAACAGGTGTTCTGGAATGACATTCTTAGTGATACTGCTGCTCTCTTTGTCAGGTGTAACACCCAGTCCGGGGTGGAGTTATCCTGTGCTTCTTACCGACTCCTGTAACACACAAAGACCTGTCCAGTTTCTACACAGAGATGATCAGGAGAGGTTTCATCTGATATGGGCTGGAATGAACGATGAGAACAGAATCGGTTACAAGATATTCTCTTTGGATGGGACAACGCTTTATCCTGAAACTATGATCTCAAGGAACACCACAAGTGCTTATCTTTCAACAATGATTACCGGTGACAGCTTGTATGCCTTCTGGCGGGAATACAGCCCAATCTACTATTCTGTAAGAAGCCTGTCTGACGGCAGTGAGATAGTCCCTGCAACTTATTTGTTTACAACCTACACACTCTATCCCTACATAAGAGCCTGTCCCGATAGTTTGGGCAGACTTCATGTACTTTACAACGATGGTGGAGATGTGAGGTACGCTGTATGGGATCCTGAACCGGGATCAGGATTTACTACTGTTCGAGATTGGAAAATAGAAGGAGCAGACGCAGGGGGAGTTCTTCTGGTAGACGGCAACAGAGTTCACATTGTTGTAGAGGATCCCGACTATCATACTTATGAGTATCTCCAGTATGATCTGGATGGAAATACAACAGTACCTCTGATTGATTTCACCCCAGATGATATCTATACATCGAGAGATCCTAAACTTGCTTTAGATTTGACGGGTAATCTTATTGTTGTAGAAGAAGTAAGCACGAGTTACGTTATTTGGAAAATAGAAAAAACAAGTGGTTTCTTGCTCGTTGATCAGAAAGAAATTGTAGCTGCTTCTCCACCTGAAATGGGCCTGAGCCAAACATTCCTACTCAGACAAGTCCCAGGAACTAACCAGTACTACCTTGTTTGGGCAACATCAGGAGTTATTAATCGGATATTCTTCCTACTGATGAATAGTGATGGTGATGTTCTAGTACACTGTACACTCT
>JAGLQD010000451.1 GCA_023136985.1 Candidatus Sabulitectum sp.
ATACTTCCCTTGAAAGCAAAGTAATCACTGAGATGTTTTGCGGATCAATCGTTACAGCAACAGGCTCTGACCTCTACAAAACCACCGGCGCAGACGGATTCAGTTATTCAGAATCGGACGATGTATACAGCTCCATGGAAATGTCTGAAATGCTTGTTTCCGGTGATGAAATAGCTCTTAAGTCCGGCGGTAAGCCTGCCAGTATCGCTCTTGTCCACTGCGTAGGTCGTGATGAAATGAACTACTGCAGTGGCGTGTGCTGTACGGTAATGTTTAAAACAGCCGGTATGATCAAAGCCCGCTATCCGGACATAAGCATTACCCAGTACTACAGGGATATCTGTCTGCCTCCAGGCGGTGGTCAGGAACTCTACTCTGCTGCTGTTGACTCTGCTGTTGATCTGGTCAGGGTAAAGAGCTGCGCACTGTCCGGAACCACTGTGAAATTCAAAGACAAGACCGGTGCTGAAAGTGAGCAGGCCTTCGATATGGTGGTACTGGCTTCTGCTCTGGCTCCTTCTGAAGATACGAAGAGTCTTTCAGAACTGCTTGGAATACCGGTAGATGAAACTGGCTATTTCCAGGAAGCTCACAGAATGACAAATGCCTCGGCCACTACCACTGATGGCATTTTTATCGTGGGAACAGCCCATGGCCCGAAAAGTATCAGTGACTCAATGTGGTTTGCAAGATCGGCTTCAGGGCAGATCCTTACAAAACTTATAGTCGGGGAAAAACTCGTACCGGAAGTGGCAGTAACCGAGATCCTCGAAGCCTACTGTACCGGATGCGGAAACTGTCTTGATGTATGTGTGTACGGTGCGATCTACTCTGACCAGGCAAAGGGTATTTCCATTGTTAACTCAGCGATATGCAGAGGGTGCGGCAACTGCTATGGAAGCTGCCCGTCCGGCTCGTTAAGAACAAAACACTTCACGAATACCCAGCTTTACCGCGAGGTTGATGAGGCTCTAAGGTAATCTATGGGAAGGATAAAGAGATGACCGAAGCTACAGGAACCCCTTTCGTTCTCAATACAGACAAGAATACGGGGCTGGAAACATCCCTGCGGGGATTTCTCCGGCAACTTCTTGAGTCGGAAAATATTGATGCATTGATCCTGCCGTTGAAAGTGCCGTCAGGCGATTCATTCGCATGGATAATGCTGAATGATGCCAGCATGGTTGATGATGCAGTTCCATTCCCTGCAACAATGCCTGTACAGGGAGCAAAGGCTCTTCGGAGCCTGACAAGAAAAGAAAAGGGCGAACTTAAAGTATTGGCTCTTATGCGCCCGTGCGAGATAAGAGCCGGTATAGAACTGTCAAAGCTCGGTCAGGTCAACACAGAAAACCTGATACTGGCCACCTACGACTGCCCTGGTGCTGTTCCACTGCAGGATTATGTAAGTGACCCTATTGCCGGTGAAAGGAATTTTAAAGAGTTTTTTATAACAGGTGA
>JAGLQD010000452.1 GCA_023136985.1 Candidatus Sabulitectum sp.
TGTATGATAAAACCAGGCCAGTCTGTCTTTAACACAATCTGTGGGTGTTAGTAGTCGGAGCACCCCTACGGTGGTAGGGATTTTATTGAATTGAGAAATAGGTTCATTCCCAATTCCAAGGGGACCTGCAGGAAACTCAACAAGAAGCTCTGCCTCTGGATGTCTGAAATAGCGGTGATCCACCACGAAACCAAGGTTTTCCATACACATGGTAACTTTCGCCCTGGACGAAACTCCGGTTTCAATGAAATCAAGATCCATTGAAACGTATTTGTCCTCACTGTAAATGGAAACACAGGAGCCACCACTTAACACAACTGAGATTCCACTCTCTTGCAGCTTTGTGGACACAAAGGAGGCTAACTCAAGTCGATTCATTTCTGATATTGGCTTCACAACGGCTTTCCTTTACGTCTTGGCCTTCCTCTGAAAACCAGTAAACGCTGCTTTTCTTCCTCGGGCAGAAACTGAATCGCCTTTTTCAGAAGAAGCATTAACTCACCCAGCAATGGATATCTCGGATTGAATTCGTACAACCTGGTTCTGCCAACTTTGCTGCTTAAGAACACTCCCCCATTTTCAAACTTCTCAAGCTGCTTCTGAATACCGTAAATATGGCGCTGATAAAACTCGGTAATTTCACTTGCGTATCCCTTTTCTCTTGCTGCAATAAATACAAGTACTCTCTCAGCATCTTCAGAAACAAGAATAGACTCAAGAAGCATAAACTCGACCACCACCTTACTTGGTTATATAACCAACTTCTTTGGTATTATATCAAAGCAAGTTCCTAGCGTAAATAGCATACGCAAGAAAAGCTATAAATGTAACTGTTGCCTTATCCTGAACACTTCTCTTTCTTAAGTAAAGATGAGCTTTCTGCCAGAGCGGTAAAGCTGTGTATGGTTCGTCACTGTTTTCAGACTAGGAGTAAGCTGTTTCCTCTTTTCTTTTGTCTCACTTTTTTTAAGATTAAGAGTATTGTAAACCCATTAGCATCTGATGGTTGACAATTTGTTTTTCCGGGTTCATTTTCCCGGCATATTGAATGCTCTTTTCAACAGGTTTTATACCTTTTCGGCTGCAACCGGAGAGAAATTGAAAAGAGCTGAAACTTTGTTTAGGAGGAAAGATTGCAGAGCGTATTGATTCCTGAAACAGAGATCGTGCTGTCGCAATTCTCTGATGCAGCCGGTTCATATGACACATATGCTGAACACCACAGTCTGATTGCAGCAAAGCTTCTTAATGTTGTAAGCAGTTTAGAACCTGAAAGCCTGCTTGAACTGGGTTGTGGCACAGGCATTCTTTCCGCAGGGTTGCATTTGCTGTTTCCCGAGGCGTACAAGGAATTTACTGATGGTGCTTCTGAAATGGTAAGATTCTGCCGGGGTAAAATTCCTTCTTCAGAGCTGGTGTCGCACAGTGTGCTTGATTTTGAAAAGATAGAGCATGATTCCAGATACGATCTTGTTCTTTCCAGTTGTGCGTTGCAGTGGCTCCGTGATCCTGCCTCATTTATAGGCAGACTTCCTTATCTGCTTAATCCCGGAGGATATACTGTTCATGCCATTCCAGTAAAGGGCATGCTTGGTGAGCTGGAGCAAAGCTTTGTTGAAACAGAAGGAACCTGGAATTCTCTTAATTACATATCGGGCGCTGAATGGGATGGTTTGTTTCATCAGGCGGGATTCAGCATCGAGAACTCATTTTCCTGTGATTTTACAGTAATCTACAAATCACCTGTTGAAAGTTTGCGGGCTGTTCGAGGTATCGGTGCATCTCTCTCAGGTCACCGGGATGCATCTGTTGTTTCACCGGGGGTTCTTAGAAAAGCCTTAAACTACTACAGCTGTAATTATGGTGATGAGTCGGGAGCGGTTCCGGCAACTTACAAAATACATTTTGTAGTTGCAACTGGAGGTAACTAGTGAGATCACTGTTCATCACAGGCACAGATACCGATGTTGGCAAAACT
>JAGLQD010000453.1 GCA_023136985.1 Candidatus Sabulitectum sp.
GCTTGGAGAACTGGAAACGCTTTCTCGCTTTGGGCTGTCCGTATTTCTTTCTCTCAACAACTCTTGGATCACGACGAAGCATACCAGCCGCTTTCAGCGGGTGTCTGTATTCAGCATTAGCCTCAACAAGAGCTCTTGCAAGACCCATTCTGACCGCTCCAGCCTGACCGGTGATTCCTCCGCCTTTAACATTAACAACAAGGTCAAATGAGGCTGCGACCTTTATAGTCTGCAGTGGCTCAAGTGCGTGTTCCTTCTGTCTGAGCACTGGGAAATAAACACCAGGTGCTTTGTGATTAATTACAATCTTTCCTGAACCAGGTCTGAGATAACACCTGGCTGTAGAAGATTTTCTTCTACCAATTCCTATGTACTGTTCCATACTGCCCCCTGACTACTTGATCTCAAGTACCCTGGGCTGCTGTGCAGCATGGGTATGCTCGGGACCGGAAAATATCTTAAGTTTTTTGAGCTGAGCACTGCTGAGCCTGTTTTTAGGAAGCATTCCCTTAACAGCATGCGTAAGAACTCTTTCTGGATGATTATCCATCATGTCACGCATGAGTGTAGCCCGCTGTCCACCGGCATAGCCGGTATGACGGTAATAAATTTTCTGGTCAAGTTTGCGCCCTGTGACGCGCATCTTGTCCACATTAATAACAACGACAAAATCACCGGTATCAATATGAGGTGTGTACACCGGTTTGTTCTTGCCCTGCAATATCATTGCAAGTTTGGCCGAGAGTCTTCCAAGGGTCTGGTCTGTGGCATCTACCAGCCACCAGTCCCTCTTTATCTCTCCAGCTTTCGCAGAGTATGTCTTCACTATCCAAGCCTCCGAAAAAGGATGGGGTTCTTTATTTTATCTCACTTCTATCAGCTCTCGGGGGCTCCGGTTTTCACCGGGTGTATCTTAGCCCTTCCCTTCAAGCATATGGATGCCAAGGGGTCTCAAATCTGCTTAATTCACAGTGATAAGTCAAGTGTCTGCAGCAGCTGGCTGAGTTTATCTGGATTGCAGACCGTGCAACCACCCTGCTCAAGAATGTCCCAGGTTGCTTTTTCGTAAACAGCAGCAACTATTATCAGCTGCCTTCCAC
>JAGLQD010000454.1 GCA_023136985.1 Candidatus Sabulitectum sp.
ATGGCATCTCTGGCGTTGATGGCCATATTGAGAAGAGCATTGTTCATCTCTGACGCATCACCTGTAATGATCGAGTTCCCTGCAGAAAGAGTTCTTCTGATCTCAATTTTTCTGTCAATGCTTCTCTCAAGCAGAGAAATAACATCATCTATCTGACGATGAAGATCGAATGGAGCAATGTGCGAAAGCCCCTTCCGACTGAATGCAAGAAGCTGCCTGACAAGTGCTCCAGCCCTTTCTGCGGAACTTAGAATGCCCTTTATGTACTCAAGTTGATCAGAACTGCATGAAAGGTTGCGAAGACACTCAGCAAATCCAACAATACCCATAAGCTGATTGTTGAAATCATGTGCAATGCCACCGGCGAGCTCTCCCACAGAGCGAAGCTTTTCTGAATGCTTCAATTCTTTCTCAAGCTGGTGACGACGGGTGATGTCCATTATCACCAGAGATGTACAGCAACTGCCATTGGACCTTATTTCAGACTTTGCCATTATCTGCAGAAATACATCCTTGCCAATACCATTTTTTACTGGAACATCTAAAGAGATTGCTGTTTGTTCCTTTGCTGCTGACTTTAATTTTTGCAGTACATCAGAAGAGAGTCGTTCCCCCATACTCATCTTGAAGAAATCATGCTTGTCGTGCTGATCTTCAGAAAGCTTCAGTACCCGAAAAGCGGAATCTGAAAGCCTTGTTCTGTAACTGCTATACTTATCATCCCACTCTATTTCAATCAGGCCTATCCGTGCGATCTTGTGGACCTCAGCCAGCTGATCATGAGCTATCTTCTGCGTTCTTTCGCTGACAACTTCGGAAGTTACATCCAGAACATATCCGTATACAGTTGCCCCGGAGCCACTTCTGGAAGTGTACATTCTTACTTTGAAATACCTCATGTCCTCTCCGGAATGAAGGTGCATTGCAACCATTCCAGAATAGGTTTTTCCCCTGGACAATACATTCTGTGCTTCAAGATAGAACTCATCGAATCTTTCAATGAGATTTCTGAATACACTTCCTGGAACAGGCAGATCAGAATCCAGATCAAACAGTGCTGCAGCTTCTGTAGAAAGTGTAACTTCCTTAAGTAGCGGATCATATTCCCAGATTCCCATACCCGCCAGTAAATGGGAGTCTTTCAGCCTCTTTTGAAGTATTTCCTTCTCGCGGTTAGTTTTGCTCTCTGCTGTAACATCACGCAGGGTAACACAAAGAGTCTCTGCGTAATCTGCAGGTTTGAATACTTCCCCCTGAAAAGTAAACTGTCCGTGGTCAAACTGAAAAACAGGGTCTTCACTTGTTATTCCCTGAAGAAATCGTTTATTGGAGAGCAGATCACTATGCTCCTCTTGAAGCTGCTTGAACACTGGGTTTCTGTTTAGAACACTGAATTCATCACTGCCCGATGAATGGGAAACAAAAATTGCTCCAATGGGAAAACCATTAAACAAGCCCCTGAATTTACGCTCGCTTCCAGCAAGCGAGATCTCTCCCTCACGGAGCAGTGTCACATCAATAAAGGTGATTACCGTGCCCTGATTCGACCCGTCGGATGCTCTGTATGGAGAAACTTTTGCATGCCAGTATCCAGGAAGATCTGAGTCAAGAGACACTTCCAGAATGATTCCTGAAACTGTTACCTCGCGAGTAGCTTGAATGAGCGATTCAAGTGAAGATTGAGCCAATGAGGTTGTGAAATCTGTAATCGCCCTGCCTATATCACTCTCTGTGATCTTGAAAAAGCGACATATCATGGGATTGAACCGTCTGATATTCAATTCACTGTCCAGGAAGAGCGAACCCACATCCATGCTTTCAAGAAGATTCATCATATCATCGGACAAAATGGAAAGCTGGTTATTCACCCGATGCAATTCTTCATTTGAAGCAATCAGCTCTTCGTTGGAAGCTGTTAACTCCTCGTTGGCACTTCTGATCTCTTCGTTGGTTGTCTGTAGTTCTTCATTTGAAGCCTGAAGTTCGCCTGTACGACTTCTAAGTTCCCGCCTGGCTGAAGTCAATTCGCTGTCAAGAAGAACTATCTGTTCTTCAAGAATGGAAGAATCGGATTCGGAGCACTCGATATTGCGCTGGCTGTTCGCCTGGTCCGATTCATCCCGGACGAATTCCACAAGAAAAACACCTTTCATCCCTACAGGTGAAATACAACTCACATAGATGGAAGTCTTTTCTCTGGTCTCACAGTGAATACGGTGGAACCCGCCTGTTGCCCGTCTGACCCCGGCTCTGACTGCTGCTCTTAATCCGGATGGAAGCATTGCAAGAAGACTTCCTCCAGGAATCCCTGAGGGTATGGACAGGTAGGAATTCATGTCTCCGTTGATAAACAGGATCATGTAGTCCTCATCAACAAATACACAATCAGGGAAGAACCTTTCCTCAAGACACGATGTGAATGAACGGCTTCTTCCAAGAACATCCTCTTCGCTCTTCTCTGAATACTGTGTGCTTGAGAAAGTGCTGCCTGATTTGCTGTAATACTTCTCTGAAGTAATCATGCTCATAGCATTGGTGGTATCTGCAACCTTTTTATAAATGCGCCATCTTGAATCAATGGTCTCAAGATTACTGCATTTTTTTCCTGGAGTTTCTCCACTTCCCAGAAAAAGGAATCCACCTCTGGATAAACTGTAATTCAGTCTGCTGAGAACTATATTCTGTGCTTCCGGCTTCAGATATATCATCATATTCCTGCAGCTGACCAGATCCATGTGCGCAAATGGTGGATCAGAAAGAACATCATGATAGCTGAAAACCATATGAGAACGAATGCTTCTTTTTATTCTCCAATAACCGTCTTTCTCATTAAAATATTTGCGGAACTCTTCAGGAACACTAGAAAATT
>JAGLQD010000455.1 GCA_023136985.1 Candidatus Sabulitectum sp.
GATCCAGCATGCTTCTCAGGTTATCACCATGGACGATCATCCGGCGGAAGCACTGAAGCAGAAGCCTGACAGCTCCATGATGGTTATGGCCGGTCTTCAGCGCAAGGGTATTGCTAATGCTATGGTAAGCCCGGGAAACACCGGTGCCATGATGGCCAGCAGTATGTTTGCCCTTGGCAGGATCAAAGGTATTTCCCGACCTGCCCTGGCCAGCACTATTCCCACAATAGGAAATCCCACGATTCTTGTTGATGTGGGAGCCAATGTCGGCTGCCGTCCTCAGCTGCTGTACAAATTTGCATTCATGGGAAGTATTTACTCAAAATTGGTTTTTGGCGTTGACAAACCCAAAGTTTGCCTGTTGAATGTAGGCAGCGAGCCTTCCAAGGGTCCTCAGGACATAAAAGATGTTTACAAGTTGCTGCAGAAGGCCCCGCTTGACTTTGGCGGTAACATCGAGGGCAACGGTATTCTTATGGGCGACGCAGATGTTGTTGTTTGTGACGGGTATACCGGCAATGTTCTTGTTAAATTTATTGAGTCGATTGCTGCCATGGTAGGGGGAACCCTCTATCTTGAAATGAAGAAACAATGGACTTCAAGGATGGGATATCTGTTCATGAGACCATCCTTCAACAAGTTATGGAAGAAATTTGATGCTGCAGAATATGGAGGAGCCCCTCTTCTTGGTCTTAACGGGGTAGCTATTGTGGCCCATGGAAGCGCTTCGGCTCTGGCAATCAGGAACGCTGTTGCAGCTGCTTGTGATTTCAGGCGCAGCGGTGCAGTTGAAGCTATCAGAGATAAAATGGTAGAACTTTTAGAGGAGGAAAAAGCTGTTGAATGAGCGACACGCCTATATCAAGGGTACCGGCCATTTCGTTCCGGAACCTGTTCTGACCAACGACGATCTTGCAAAAATGGTTGACACTAATGATGAATGGATTACCTCTAGAACAGGCATAAAGCAGCGGCACATTGCACCGGATGATATGGCAAACAGCGATATGTCCTACGAAGCTGCTCTCAGAGCCATGAATGATGCCGGCTGGAAGCCGGAAGATGTTCAGGCAGTTTTTCTGGGAACGGTAACACCTGACTTTACTTTTCCCAACACCGCAGCTCTTGTAGCTGACCGCCTTGGGCTGAATAAAGTTCCCTGCTACGATTTCGAAGCCGGGTGTTCCGGTTTTATCTATGGTCTGATTCAGGCAAAGGCCTTTATTACATCAGGCATGCTGGACAGGGTTCTTGTTATCGGCGCGGAAAAGCTTTCTTCAGTAACCAACTGGGAAGACAGGAACACATGCATTCTCTTTGGTGACGGTGCCGGAGCGGCCTGCGTGGGCAATGAAGGACCCGGCGGAAGGCTGGGCGGCATACACTGGGGCAGCGACGGATCTCTTGGTCATCTTCTTGATCAGCCCGCCGGGGGAAGCAGAAATCCCATAACCCATGAAGCCATAAACCAGAAGAAGAACAAGATACACATGGCCGGCGGTGAGATAATGAAGAGTGCCGTAAGAGCCATGCGCGATTCTGCATTGAAGGCTCTTGATGCAGAGGGGCTTACATACAAAGATGTCAATCTTCTTATCTCCCATCAGGCAAATGTAAGGATCATAGAATCCACTGCCAGAGTCCTGAGGCTTGAGTGGAAAGATGTGTATGTAAACATTGACCAGTACGGAAATACATCCAGTGCGTCTATACCCATAGCTATGGACGAGGCTCTTCACAACGGAACTATCAAGCCCGGATTTACCGTAGTACTGGCTGCCTTTGGCGCAGGGCTTACCTGGGGCGGAATTGTTGTGAGGTGGAGTGATGAATCTTAATGCAACAGCAGTAGTAACTGGTGCTGCCAGGGGTATTGGCCTGGAAATAGCAAGAAAGCTTATCAGCGTTGGCTGGACTGTTGCGGCTCTTGATATGCTTGAAGATGATCTCAAGAGATCTGCTACGGAGCTTGGCTATAACTACAGACCCTACACAGTAAACATCACCGATTCAGAACAACTTGCAGAGGTTTCCAAGGCAGTTGGAAATGATCTTCCACCGGTAAAAGGTATAGTGAACAATGCCGGTATTACCAGAGATACTCTGATGATGCGTATGAGTGAAGACCAGTGGAACATGGTGATCGACGTGAACCTTACAGGAGCCTGGAGGGTTACGCAGGCATTCATGCGATCTCTTATCAGGGCAAGAGAGGGCAGTATTGTAAGTATATCCTCTGTTGTGGGGCTGGTGGGGGCAGCAGGTCAGACAAATTATGCAGCAAGCAAAGCAGGGCTGATAGGCATGTCAAAGTCTCTTATGAGAGAACTGGCAGGCAGAGGTGTGACAGTTAATGTTGTCGCGCCGGGATTTATTGAAACAGAAATGACGGAAAAGTTACCAGAGGAAGTTCGCAGCGATTATCTTTCAAGGATTCCTGCGGCCAGGCTGGGGCTGCCTGTTGAAATTGCTGAAGCGGTTGCATTTCTCATGAGCTCTTCAGCTAAGTATATTACCGGTATAGTACTGCCCGTTGATGGCGGTCTTACCACCTGAGAAAGGAAGAAAAATGTCTCTTGAAAATCGTATTGCTGAGATTATTGTCAGCCGTTTAAATGTTAAGCCCGAGGAAGTCACCGATACAGCCAGCCTTAAGGATGACCTTGGCGCAGACTCTCTCGATATGGTCGATCTCATGATGGACCTTGAAGATACCTTTAATCTCAAGATCTCAGATGAAGAGGGTAACACTCTTCAGACTGTTGGCTCAGTTGTTTCATTTCTGAAGACCAAGGGTATTGAAGCCTAGGAAAGATTTTATTGTTTCGCCGGTGAATCGCCGCAGCCGGAGGGGTGCGGCGATTTGCCGGATTAAAGTACCTGGAGGAATTCCGTGTCTGACAAACGGGTAGTAATAACCGGTCTGGGTGTTTTCAGCCCCATCGGAAATACGACATCAGAGGCCTGGGAAAATGCCGTCGCAGGAAAAAGCGGTGTTACAAGATTATCCATGATCGACCCGGATCTTTTTACAAGTCAGGTTGCAGGTCAGGTCAAAGACTTTGATGCTGCAGAGCTGCTTGGTCCGAAGAGAGCAAGAAGGAACGACAGATATACCCAGCTTGCCATGGCAGCAGCTGCACAAGCCTGGGAAGATTCCGGTCTTTCTGAAGAATCAATTGATCCCGAGCGTGTTGGCGTTGTTATCGGTTCCGGCGTTGGCGGTATGGAAACATTTGAAAAACAGCATACTACCGCTCTGGAAAGAGGCCCTAGAAGAATAAGTTCCATGTTTGTTCCCATGATGATAAGCAATATGGCAGCAGGTCAGGTTGCCATCGATTTGAATGCCAAGGGTCCTAATTTTGCCACAGTTACAGCTTGTGCCTCCAGTTCTCATGCTATAGCATCTTCTGTGGATGCCATACGCCTGGGGCGGGCAGAGGTAATGGTAACCGGTGGAAGCGAAGCTCCGCTCACAATGATGAGTGTCGGCGGTTTCTGTTCCATGAAGGCTCTCTGCACTACTTTTAACGATGAGCCGGAAAAGGCTTCTCGACCATTCGACAGAGACAGATCGGGTTTTGTAATAGCAGAAGGTGCCTGTATTCTTGTTATTGAGGAACTGCAGCACGCTCTAGCCAGGGGAGCTCATATTGTAGCAGAGATCTCCGGAGTGGGTATGTCATGTGACGCACATCACATTACTGCACCTGCACCAGGTGGAGAAGGCTGTGCCAGAGCCATGAGAATGGCCATGACGGACGCCGGTATGGCATCCGGGGATGTTGATTATGTAAATGCTCATGGAACATCAACCAATCTCAATGATATTAATGAAACTGCGGCTATCAGAGACGCTCTTAAAGATCGAGCCGACAAGGTAATGGTTTCCAGTACAAAGTCTGTTCACGGACATATGCTGGGGGCAACAGGTGCCATGGAGATCATGCTTACAGCTCTTGCCTTGAAAAATGGAATTGTGCCTCCTACTGCAACACATGAGAATCCAGGGGAGGGATGCGATCTTGACTATGTACCGGGAACAGCAAGGAAAGCTGATATACAGTGTGCCTTAAGTAATTCCCTTGGTTTCGGTGGCCACAATGTCTGTATCGCGCTTCGTAAATACAAAGGCGATAACTGAAGAATAAGAACACAGCGGGTTTAGAGCGGCTCTTCAGCTGCTCTGAACTTTTGCACATTGCTCTTACGCACAGATCTGCTTCCGGTCTGGAGAACAACGAGCGTTTTGAGTTTATTGGCGATGCTGTGATTGAGCTTGCTGTAAGGTGGAGTCTTGTAGAAGAGAATCCGGGAGCTTCCGAGGGTGAGTTGACCAGAATGAAAATAGACCTTGTGAGGAAATCCACCCTTGCAAGGTGTGCAGACAGGTTGAATTTGAGAGAGTGCATTGTAACAGGTCCGGATTTTGGAGTTCGTGAGATACCGGATTCGGTGGCTGCAGATGCTTATGAAGCAATTGCAGGTGCGTTGTTCGTAGATTCAGGGTTTGAAAAGGTGTTTCGATTTGTAAAAGATACACTGATGGTTCATGAGGAAGCAGATTGCAAAGGAGACCCCAAGACTCTGCTTCAGGAGTACTGTCAGGCAAAAAGAATACCTCTTCCTGAATACAGAATGGATTCAACAGCCGGGCCGTCACACGCTCCGGTTTTCGATATTAGTGTAATAATAAAGGGTTATGTGCTCGGCACAGGTCGGGCATCAAGCAAAAAGATATCACAGGAGATAGCCGCTGCAGCGGCACTTAAGACGCTTGAAGGGGAGGATATAAATGGATTATATGCTGAATGAGGACTTACTGGCTATCAAGGAGATATGCATAGAAATAGGCGAGAAATACATTCTGCCGATCAGAGCTGAACTTGACGAGGAAAACAAATTTCCCAGAGATATTATGGATGTTATCGCACAGAGTGATCTGTTCACCATTTACATACCAGAGGCATATGGTGGTACTGAGATGGGCAGCATGGCTCTTGCAGTAGCTACAGAGGAACTCAGCCGCTATTGTGGTGGAGTCGCCGTTTCTTATGCGGCTAACGCCCTGGGTGCCATGCCTATTATTCTCATGGGATCTGAAGAGCAGAAGAAGAAATATCTTCCTCAACTTGCTTCCGGAGAGAAGCTCTGTGCCTTCGCACTTACCGAGTCCGAGGCTGGGAGTGATGCCGGTGGTGTTAAAACCCGTGCTATTAAAGACGGGGATCATTACATTCTGAACGGAACCAAGCAGTGGATCACAAACGGTGGAGAAGCTCAGATCTATACAGTTATTGCTTTGACCGACCCTGAGCGCGGTGCTCGCGGTGCCAGTGCATTTATAGTAGAAGAGGGAACACCCGGCTTCAGCTACGGCAAAAAAGAAGACAAGATGGGTATAAGAGCTTCTGCTACCCGTGAGCTGATATTTGAAGATTGTCGGATCCCGGCAGAGAATCTGATTTCCCGTGAAGGGTTTGGATTCATGGTTGCCATGAAGACTCTGGACAATTCCAGACCTGGAGTTGCTGCTCAGGCTGTGGGGATCGCCCAGGGAGCTCTTGACGAGGCTCTTAAGTATGCAGAACAGAGAAAACAATTCGGTGTAAAGATCAACTCTTTCCAGGGCCTTCAGTTCATGCTTGCGGATATGGGAACTCAGATCGAAGCAGCGCGTGCTCTGACATTTGCGGCTGCAGGTCTAATAGATAGTGGTTCGAAGAACTTTAACAAAGTTTCTGCAATGGCCAAGGTGTTTGCAAGTGATGTGGCCATGAAAGTAACAGTTGACGCAGTTCAGATCCTTGGCGGTTACGGTTACATGAAAGAGTATCCAGTGGAAAAAATGATGCGTGATGCTAAGATCACACAGATCTACGAGGGCACAAACCAGATACAGAGAAGTGTTATTGCCAAAGCCATGATCAAAGAAGCTAAGAGAAAGTAGGGCTCGATGAAGTTCGTTGTTGCAGTAAAGCAGGTACCGGATACCGCAGAGGTGAGGATAGACCCGGAGAGGGGTACTCTTATCCGTGACGGTGTACCTTCAATAATGAATCCCTTCGATACCTATGCTCTGGAAGAAGCCATGAAATGGCGTGATGAGCTTGGAGGAGTGGTCACGGTTATTACAATGGGCCCCCCTCAGGCGGAATCGGTGCTGAGGGAAGCAATTTCCATGGGGGCGGATGATGCCATTCTTATCAGTGACAGAGCCTTTGCAGGGGCAGATACATGGGCAACCAGTCATACTCTGGCAGCAGCTGTTAAAGAGCTTGGTGATGTTGATGCTGTTTTCTTCGGGAAGCAGGCCATTGATGGAGATACAGCCCAGACTGGCCCCAGTGTGGCTGCTTCGCTGGACTGGCCACAGATCACATTTATCGGCAAGGTTAGAGATCTGAACAAGGATTCGATCACAGCCGAAAGATATGTGGAAACGGGAACTCAGGTTGTTCAGGCCGAGCTTCCTGTAGTACTGACAATTCTCAAGGATGCCAATGTACCCAGAGTGCCTTCACTAAGAGGGAAAATGAAATCAAGAAAAGCTCAGATCCCAGTATGGGGTCTTGCGGATCTTGCCCTGACCGAGGACGAGACCGGGCTTAATGGTTCACCAACAAAGGTTGTTGTAACAGCCACTCCTGAACCCCGTACCGGTGGTCAGATCCATGAGGGCAGCACGGAAGAGCTTGTAGCCAAACTTGCTGACCTGCTCCTCGGAGAAGGAAGTGAGGCCTGACATGAGTGGATTTCTTGAAATAAAAGATAGTTGTACAGGATGCGGCATCTGTGTAAAAACCTGCCCCGTTAACGCTCTTTCCATCAATGATGTGAAGAGAGCAGTGGTGTCGGAAGACTGCACCCTTTGCAGCATATGCGTTGACTCGTGTCCTTTCGAATCTCTTGCTGTTCACCATTCATTCGGCGGGAACAAAGAGGAACTTGCAAAGTACTCGGGTATTCTTGTGTTGTGCGAAATGAGAAACGGGTCACCTGACAGAAGCACCTTTGAACTCCTTGGAGAGGCCAGAAAGCTCTCTGCCGGTGAAAAAGAAGTTTCTGTTCTTGTTATAACGAATGACGCTTCTGATGCAGCTGAGAAGTTGATTCAAGCAGGAGCGGATAAGGTTATCAAGGCAGTTCATGCCAGCTTTGAACATTTTTCAACTGAACCGTGGAACAGCGTTCTTACCCATGTTATCAATGAAGATATGCCGGAGATTGTTCTTGCAGCGGCAACAACAACCGGTCGAGATGTAATGCCCCGTGTTTCCAAAAGCCTCGATACCGGTCTTACCGCAGACTGTACTGAACTAAGTATAGACCCGGACAGTGGAATGCTTATGCAGACCAGACCTGCGTTCGGCGGAAACATCATGGCTACTATTGTCTGTGATCGTACACGACCGCAGATGTCTACAGTTCGTCCCGGTGTTATGAAACCAATGGAACCGGATGCAGCCAGAACAGGAAAAATTGTTGATCTGGAAGTAACTGCAGAGATGATAAAGAACAGATCAAAAGTTCTTGAGTTTATTCCAACAGCAGGTGATGAGGTGGATATTACCGAGGCGGAGATCGTAATCTCCGGTGGACGCGGAATGAAGAACCCGGAGAATTTTGATCTGCTTCATGATCTTGCGCACCTTCTTGGCGGAACTGTCGGCGCCAGTCGTGCTGCTGTTGACAACGGCTGGATCGAGTATCCCAGGCAGGTGGGGCAGACGGGTAAAACCGTTCAGCCGGTCACATATCTTGCAGTTGGTATTTCCGGAGCTGTACAGCACCGGGTGGGTATGCAGTCTTCAGATGTTATCTTCGCTGTGAATAAAGACAGGGACGCAAGTATTTTCGAGTTTTGTACTGAGGGTTTTGTAGGAGATCTGTTCGAAATTATTCCTGCTCTTGTGAAAGAGATAAAGAAGCGCAGAGGATAGATCGCTTTGATAAAGAAATCCCCTGTGGTATTTGAGGAGTACTCTGCCACAGGGGTTCTTCATGTTCACTCTACCAGATCGGATGGATACGGAGAGCCGGAAGAAATAATCCGGTCAGGTATTGCAGCCGGTCTGGATTACATCGCCTTTAACGATCACAGAAACCTGAAGCTTATGGATGAAGGCTGGCACGGTAAATTCACTGGCAGCCTGATGTCAATTGTGGGAACAGAGCTGCAGCATACCGATCTAAAGAGTCATCTGCTGGTGTACGGCGTTAATAGTATAAAGCCCGTCGGTCATATTCTGGATCAGCTGGATCATGTTCTTTCAATGAATGGCATAGCTATAATCGCCCACCCGGTAGAGGTCAGGCCATTTATCCCCGGCTATGGAGAATACCCGTGGGGATTCGGAACAGATGTTCCTGTGAGCGGCATAGAGGGCTGGAACTGGATGAGCAACTGGAAGCGCAGGGTTAACATTTTCAACGGATTAAACAGCATCCATTTTCCTGATAAAAAAGTAAAGAGCCCCCGGGAAGAGGCTGTGAATATGTGGTTTAAAACCGGAGGATGTCTTGTTGGCGGCGCTGATGCCCATGCACACAAAATATTCGGTAAAGAGGTATTCGGTTATCAGATGCTTTTTCAGAGAGTAAGAACTCACATCCTTCTTGATAAACCATTCAGAGAGCCTTCACAGTTCACTGAAGCCCTCAGGCATGGCAGATGCTTCATAAGCAATGCTATTGCCGGAGATGCCTCTGAGTACCGCTCTGCTGTGTACGATGGACAGTTGTACCTGAAACTTCCTGCATCGGGCAGGGTAGTATTGAGAGAGCAGGGGAAAACTTCCGGTAGATCTGTTGATCTTGGTAAAGGTATTCACTGCGTTGGCCCGGTAGCTTTGCCTGTGTACATCGAAGTTCAAAGGGCAGGGCGAACCTGGATAGCAGAGGGTCGCAAGGGAATTTGACAAATATCAACCGTAATTAGCATCAGAACGAATAGATTGGGGAAATATGAGAATCAGGTTTTTCTTTCTATTGTCAATAACGGCCTTTGTGTATGCCTCTCCGCTGGACACTGCCTATGATCTTCTTGATGCTGT
>JAGLQD010000456.1 GCA_023136985.1 Candidatus Sabulitectum sp.
CAAGGATGCTTGATACAAGATAACCAATCGCTTCAAATTCCCTGGAAAAGCTTCTTGGATAATAAATTTTTGTTTCCTGAAGAAGGAGGTCTCCCGGGCTTGAAGACCAGTCGATGTCGGTGGATGTATCAAAAGAATTGTTCCAGAGCGGAATAGGTCCGGGAACGCCGGGACCTCCAGACCAGTCTGTCTGTTCAATGAAGCTTGCACCATTGGCAATGAAGGCCATCAGGATAATGAGTGCAGGAAATACAAAACGCATGAAATCACATCCTTTCAGTAAGTACCTTTAGTAATCTATTGCATAGAAGAACATTATGCAAAAACCATACCAGAAGCGATATCCGAATCAGTATGTGAAAGAGTGGGGATCTCCATGCATACTACTTTCACAGATTCTCGATAATCAAGGGGATACACCGCTGTGTGTATTTCATTATGGTAAATGACATATCTTCCTTTTCCAGTCACAGAACTGTAGTGCTGAACTGAAGCCGTTCTTTTGCTGAACAGGCAGTTGACACTTTTGCTCCTGCTCTTTATTATGGCACCCGGCTTTGAATCAAAATAGGATCAGGAGAATAAATGATGATAAAGAACGGCAGTATCGTTTCCATACATTACGAGCTGAAGAATGAAGCCGGTGAGGTTATCAGTGCCTCTGCCCAGGAGGAGCCTCTTGTGTTTAAGCACGGTACAGGGGCGATTATTCCCGGCCTTGAGAAAGAACTTACCGGTAGGAAAGTCGGGGATGAATTCGTTGCAGTGATACCACCGGAAGAAGGCTACGGAGAGATAAATCCCTGTCTCTATGCTGTATTGAAAAGGGAGGCATTTTCCGGAATTGAAGAGATAAAACCGGGAATGCAGTTTCAGACACAAGATGAGAATGGAAACAGCCAGACCATTAGAGTTATGGTGGTTGAGAATGATGAAGTAACCGTTGACAGGAATCATCCACTTGCTGGAAAAACATTATTCTTTGATGTTAGAGTTGTTTCTGTGGATCAATCATCTGGATAAAAGCCGGGCTTTGTTAAAGAATGAAATCAGCTTTTGCTTTTTTAGCATTTTGTTTATCATGGTCAATCAGGGTAAAACCTTTTTCGTTGAACAATCTGATACAGCTGTCTACAACATCCTTATTGAAGTGAATCCCATAGCCTTCCTGAATTACATCAAGAGCTACATTAATGCCTCTGCTTGCCCGGTAAGGTCTTCTTGATGCTACAGCTTCCACCACATCTGCTACTGCAATAATGCTTGCCTCTATCATTATATCATCACCCTTAAGGCCTCTTGGGTAGCCTGAACCATCCTCCCTTTCATGATGCTGACGAATGACCTCTGCTATTGGCCATGGAAACTCAACTGCTTTTAGAATATCGTATCCTGCGCCGGGATGAGTTCTAAGGAAATCCATCTCAAATTCGTTTAAAGGACCGGGCTTGTTAAGGATCTCAAGTGGAACATTAAGTTTTCCCAGGTCATGAAGAGTGCTTGCTATTCTAAGACAATCAATTGTGTTGTCGTCCAGACCCATATCACGGCCAATTGCACAAGCAAGCAAGGCGACACCTTTCTGATGTCCCGCAGTATAGGGATCTTTCATTTCAACAAGAAGACTCATGGCTGCAACTGTTCCTTCAATCGCTTTTTTAAAGCTGTCAAGGCTTCTGCGAAGGTTTTCCTCATGCAATTTGGTTTGAGAAATGTCGGTGACTATTCCGTCCACCATGCCTGTTTGGTTATTCCCATTCTGCGAAATGAATCTTGCTGAAATAGATGCCCAGAATACAGACCCGTCTTTTCTTTGCATCATAGTCTCATAGTTCTCGACCAGCCCGGTGGAGTCAAGTTCTTCGAGAAATGACGATCTTGATTCTGTGTCGATATATATCTTTGCGGTGCTGTGTTGTACCAGGTCACTTATGGAGTTATAGCCGAACATGGATGCCATCATTGGGTTAACAGAAATAAAGGTGCCATTGTCTGCGGGGTTGCTTCTGAAAATACCCACCGGAACATTGTCCGAGAGTGTTCTGTAGTTTTTCTCGCTTTGCCTGAGAGCATTCTCAGCTTCTTCCCTTGATGTGATATCGTTAACTATTGCCTGAATGTAATTTCTTCCTCCTATCCTGATAGCATTAAGACTGACTTCAGCAGGGAATTCTTCTCCGCTCACTCTTGTATGAACCCATCTGAAAAACTGAGGTTTTCCTTTGATTGCAGCCTGGATCTTCTCAGTTGCTTTCTCCATAGAAAGACTTCCATCAGGTTGTTTAGCAGGGGAGAGCTCGTATGGTCTCATTCCCTTCAGGTCTTTTATTGTGCACCTGAATATTTCTGCGGCTCTTGAGTTGCAGTCCAGGAACATGTCCTCTTCCATGAAGAGAATGGCCATTCCGGAGTTGTCGAAAAGTGCTTTGTATCGATTCTCACTTTCGCTTAAGGCTTTTGTTGCAATTGCCCTGGCCTTTTCGTGGTCTATACTGTCCAGTGCGAAAGCAATATCATCGCACACCTCTGTGAACAATCCCACCTCTTCCTCATCAGGGGGAACTGAACCAAGGCTGGTTACATTGAGAACGCCAAAGACCCTCTCGCGGCACTCAAGCTTGTATGACATGATGTACCTCGGGAGATCGGAATCCGGTTTTAGCAAACAACTTGCACAGATATTTCTTGCACTGTCAGAAATCCATGGAACATCCATGCTGAGTGATTTATCAATGCAGGGGGTAAAGTGACCCTCCATCAGTTTGTCTTTCAGTGGTTCAAGGTCTTCACCGTACCTGGCCTCAGATGCGGTCATGTAGGAGCCATCCTGCTTGATAAGAAATACCCATGCGTCCTTATATCCTCTTGCTTCAACAAGATTCATACAGACAGTATCGATCAGAACTTGAGGATCAGTTTCTTTGGTTATCAGAAGGTTTATGCTCCTGATAGCTCTGAGTATCTGTTTGAGGTGTTCAGCCCGTTCTTCCGCAACAATTCGTTCCTCAATTTCTATTCTCAGAAGACTAACAGTGTTTCTCAGACGGATCGTTCTCTCATCTACTATGTCCTGAAGGTGTTCACGGTATTTCTGAAGTTCGCTGGTTCTTTCACTTACCTTTTCCCGGAGAGTCTCCTGAATGGAAATTCTTTCCTGTTCCACCTGTTTTTTTAAGGTGATATCCTGCATTATTATCTGAACAGACACCTTGCCCTGAAAATGAATAGAGCGCAGACTAGCTTCAACATCCAGAAGGCTGCCATCTTTTTTTATTACTTTTGTCTCATACGAACTTGGCAGAGCGTTGTCTGGTTCTTGAATTGAGTGAGCTCGCAGCATCCTTCTTCGTTCAGAAGGAGCGATGAACTTCAGAAAGCTTTGGGAAATCAGTTCTTCCAGGGGGTAGCCTGATAACTCGCAGGTAACCGGGTTCACATATGACAATTTTCCGTCTGTGATCATAACGATAGCAACCGTAGCCAGTTCTACAAGAGTTCTGAAATTCTCTTCACTTTTCTGTAACGCTTTGATAGATTCTTTTTCAGAAGTGACATCCTTTACAACAACAAGAGAACCTTCAAAAGTATCGTTCTTATATACTGGAGAACATGTGGCTGAATACCATCCCGTATGTGTCTCAGTATCAAGTTTGTAAGTGAATTC
>JAGLQD010000457.1 GCA_023136985.1 Candidatus Sabulitectum sp.
GAATACACCTGTGCTGGAGGATGTGATGTTCAGTTATACAGTTTATGTAAGTACAGAGGAAGGAACGTCAGGTGAAATTGCATCATGGGGGCTTTTTCCACCTGAGAACCCTTCCTACGGGCACTATTCAGCAATGATCACCGTACCGGAACCGGGAATTGTGGAGCTTGCACTATATGATGTTACCGGGCGAGTGGTTGCCGGATCTTCACAGGAGTTCCCCGTGGGAACACATTCGGTGATCTTCGAAGGTCTTGCAGAAGGAGTTTACTTCTGTGCCATGAGGGCTGGAGATTTCTCGGCAACAGAGAAAGTGATAATTCTGGAATAGAGTTTCGAGCATCTTGCTATATTTACCTGGCAGTCGTGGATGGAGCAAATGTTAATGTTGTAAAGTAAGCTGTACTTAGACAAAATAGCATTGAATAAAAAGGCCGCTGGATCAACCAGCGGCCTTTTTTCTGGAATCAAATCAGGGCTAGAAAAGCTCAGTCAAAGATTTCTCAATAATGACCATTGCTTTTTCTACTTCCTCCGCAGTGATGTTCATAGGGGGGCGGAATCTTACAGTAACATGGCCGCATGGAAGAATGATGGCTCCGTTGTTGAAAATCTTTCCAAGCAACTCATTGCGAAGCTCGGTGTTTTCCATATCGAAGGCGATCATAAGGCCGCGGCCTCTGATGTTTGTTATTCTTCCGGGGAATTTAGCTGCAAGAGCTTCAAGACCCTGGATAACCTGGTCATGTCTTGCTCTTACATTCTCAAGGATGTTTTCCTCAACCATAATTTCCAGGTACTTGGTGCAGCGAACCATGTCTACAAGGTTGCCGCCCCAGGTTGAGTTGATGCGACTTGATTCGTGGAAGACATTGTCTTTTATCTCATCAACTCTTCTGTTGGAGGCGATTCCGCAGACCTGGGCCTTCTTGCCGAAGCAGAAAACATCAGGCTCAACACCGATTGCCTGCCATGCCCACCATTCGCCGGTCATTCCCATGCCGCTCTGAACTTCATCAAAGATCAAAAGGAATTCGTGCTTGTCAGCTCTGTCGCGAAGCGCCTGAAGGTACTCGGTGCGGAAGTGGTTGTCTCCACCCTCGCCTTGAATAGGCTCAATAAGAAGACATGCAATGTCATGTCCATGCTCTTTAATTGCCGCATCGATCTGCTTAAGACTTGCTTCCTCTGCTGCAATTACAGCATCAAGATTGTCTTCCATTGGGAAGATCATGGCTGGGGGGTCAACTCTTGGCCAGTCGAACAGTGGGAAGTACATGTACTTCCTGGGGTCGGCGGTATTGGTCAGGCTGAGAGTGTAACCGGTTCTTCCATGGAATGCCTTTTTGTAGTGAATAACTTTTGAACCGAGCTTGTCTCCGCGACCGGCGGCGATGTTCTTGCGAACTTTCCAGTCAAAAGCTGTTTTCAGAGCGTTTTCCACTGCAAGAGCTCCACCGGAAACGAAGAAGAGGTACGGGTGGCTGTCTGGAATAGCTGTTGTTGCGAAAGTGTCCACGAAAACGGCCATTTCCTCGGTGTAGAAATCGCTGTTTGAAGGTTTGTTGATTGCAACTTCAGCAATGTGATTCTTCCATTCGGGAGTTGTCATGGATGGATGGTTGAAGCCCAGAGGTGCACTGGCGAAAAAGCTGAAAAGATCCAGGTACTCTTTTCCTGTTTTGGCATCATGGATGTATCTGCCGTGACTTTTGCGAAGGTCGAGAGCCATATCGTACCCATCAGCAAGCATATGCTTCCCGATAGTCGATTTGATCTCGTTTGCTGGTATGTGTTTCATATGGGGCCTTCCTGCAGGTTCGGGTGATCGTATCTGTTTTGGAAATTTATGGGTCAAATCTGAATGCAGTGGAGGCATTTGTCAACACTTCAGCAGTTGGCATCAAAAATAGCCTTTACCTATATTTCCGCACAGGCGGACACGCCATCATAAGTATTTAAATTTATTTGTTTATAGAACTTCCACAACAGTAGAATTAAGGAGCAACATGGAGCCCATTCGCAGCCTTGAACAGTTGAAAAAATATGCTAAGGACCTTCCCTCAAGCGTGATCTCTGTGGTCCGTGCCGATGAAGTAGAGACTCTTGCAGCGGTTAAGGAAGCCGTTGAAGGTGGAATGGTTGAATGTATTCTCGTAGGGCCGGAAGAGGGTATTCGCAAAGCTGCTGCAGAAGCTGATTTTGATATAAGCAATATCAGGGTTATTAATGCCGAAGGTGACAAGGAAAGCGCAGCAAAGGGTGTTGAGCTTGTGCGAAACGGAGAAGCCCAGGTGCTGATGAAGGGCTTTGTGGCCACCAGCACATTCCTGAAGGCTGTTCTTGACAAAGAACACGGTCTTCGCGGGGATGGTGTTCTCAGTCATGTGGCGGCATTTGATGTTCCTTCATACCACAAGCTGCTTGTTGTTACCGATGCTGCAATGAACATCGCCCCCACCCTTGAACAGAAAAAGGGAATTCTTAATAATGCAGTTATTGTTGCAAAAGCTCTTGGAGTAGAAGTACCCAAATGCACATATGTATGTGCAAAGGAAGTGCCTTACGAGAAGATGCCCTGCACAATGGAGGCAGCCGAGATGCAGAAAATGGCAGATGCCGGTGAATTCGGCAACATTCTCTTTGACGGCCCTCTGGCTTTAGACCTTGCAGTTTCACCTGTTGCTGTGAAGATAAAAAGAATTGAAAGCAAGGTTGCCGGTGATGCTGATGTGGTTCTTATGCCTGACATTGAAGCGGCAAATGTGCTTTACAAAGGATTGATTTTCCTTGCGGGTTCCGAGCTTGGAGCTGTGATTATGGGTGCAAGGAATCCAGTTGTTCTCACAAGCCGCGCAGACAGCGCCGAGAGCAAGCTCTGCAGTCTGGTTCTTAGCGCAGTGGTGGCTGCCTACCAGGGAAGGTAACTTAAATGAAAATAGTGCTGGCCAGCGATCACGCAGGTTTTCCTTTAAAGGAACAACTGGTCAGCC
>JAGLQD010000458.1 GCA_023136985.1 Candidatus Sabulitectum sp.
GGGGCTGTGATAGCAAGAAGAGTTGCACTTCTTTCAAAAGACTTTCTAAGAGCTTTCACAGTAACAGGTCTTCTTGCAGCATTGGTATTGCTGGTGAGAAAAGGCAAAGGATCCGCCTGGTTCTTTGCTGCAGTGGTGCTTGTGATCTCATCGTTTGAGCTGATCCCCTTCAACAGAGATTTTCAGGTTTATCTGACCTCAACAACAATCGAATCAATGTTCCCCGATACTCCTCTCCTGAGAGAAATCACAGGTGAAGGCCGTGTATTCCCCGGCGGCAACCAGCTGGTTCCCCTTGGAATCAGATCCGTGTACGGCTACCATGCAGCAAAACCCGCTGCCACAGACCGGTTGATGGCTCTTGTAAGAACCTCATCACCATGGGTTCTAAGACAGACTGCAATGACGTCCTATGCCTCTGCTGAAGGCTCTATAGGCTGGGAACAACTTCGTCCTGCTCTGGCAGAAGAGATTCCAGGCTATCCTCTCGACCCCATGCCAAGAGCTTTTATTCCAAGATCAGTTGTTCTCGGCTCTGTTGATCATGGCTTTGAGGCCATTGAAAGTGGCATCGATCCCCAGATAAGATCATATATTGTTGATGGCCCATCCAGCTATGATGGCGTGGTGGGAAGAGCGGAAATACTCGTTGATCTGCCTGAACATGTCACGGTACAAACTGAGACTTCCGGAGCATGCTATCTTGTTCTTGCTGACTCATGGTACCCGAACTGGGAAGTTACTGTAGATGGCAATCCCGGCACGATCTACAAAGCAAACGGATGGATGCGCGGGGTTCAGGTTCCCGCAGGCGAACACACTGTAGAGTTTTCATACAGCAGTCGAAATGTGGTACACGGTGGTATAATAAGCGTTGCGGCTCTGCTGCTGATTCTGTTATCTATTCTGTTATCAACAATGAAGAGAAAAAGGTTAAATGCATAAGAATTCGCGATTTTACAAGGTTCAAAACTGGGCGGGTCTCGTGCTTCTCCTCGGGGCAGGTTATTATTTTTATTCACAACTGCTTCCAGACTGGCAGCCCAAGCTGGAGGATTTCTGGGAGATCTCCAGAGAGAATGCAAGCAGACCGCTCATGCTTCTATCCTTCGTATTCGCCTGGCTTGGTTATTACTTCGCTCCCCTTCCATGGCAGAAGATCCTTGAAGCGCTTAAAATACCGAGGATCGACCGGGGCGATCTGCGAAGAAACTGGTACATAACACAGATGGGCAGCTATATGCCCGGCAAGCTCTGGATGGTTCTGGGCAGGTTAACTTTTCTTAGACTTAATGGTACCAGTACCTTCAAGGGTGTAACAGCTCTGGTTCTGGAAAATATCTATATGCTTGTTGCTCTTGGAATTCTGGCTCTGGTTGCTCTGCCTTTCCTTGGCTCGGATCTTCCCGGTGCAGTCACCATCGCTCTGTGGATCTCGGCAGGGCTGGCTATTCTCATGCTCTTTGCACCAGGGATACAAAAACTCTTCGCAAGAAAACTCGCAAAGAAATTCGATGTCGATCTGGAAGAACTGCCCCATATAAGCCACAAAGACCAGTTCAAATTCATCAGTGCCCACATACTTTCATGGTTTCTTAGAAGCCTTGCTCTTTATGTCTGGTTCAGAGGTTTTGGAGTACCGGCATCAACGCCACCTTACGCCATGGTGGCTGTGTGCCTTCTGGCTGCCCCGGCTTCCTGGTTGATCGCCCTTGTGATGGTCTTTATTCCAGGTGGTATAGGTGTAAGAGAATCTATCAGAGGCCTGTTCCTGGCTCCTTTTGTTGTTGGAGGCATGGCGGTAGCAACTACTATTGCTCTGGCTCAGAGAGCCGTTGTAATGTCTGTAGAGATACTTTTTGCCTTGCAGGCTGTTCTTTATCAGTTCCTCTGTAAACACTTTGCTGTAAAAATGAACCATCTTAATCAGCTTTCACATCTCAGCTGGAGTGCCATGAAGGGGTGGATGTGCAGACACGATCTCTCCGCACCCCCACACCCGATAAATGTTACATTCTCCGTTACCGGGAATTGTCAGTCAAGGTGTAAGACCTGTTACATCTGGAAAGACAGAGACCATAAGGACACTTCTTCAGACCTTGACCTTCCAACCATAGAAAGACTTTTCAGATCCATAGGATGGACATATTTCTTTAATGTCTCAGGGGGGGAACCATTTCTCAGAAAAGACCTTGCGGAGATTGTTCGTCTTGCCTGCAGGCACCTCAGGCCTGCTGTGGTACATATACCGACAAACGCAATAATGCCGGAACGAATTGAAGAGACAACACGAGAAATTCTGGAAGTAATAAAGGAAGAGGCTCCAGGCACCGTTCTTACCATAAAACCTTCATTTGACGGCATTGGAGAGCAGCACGACGAGATCCGTGGAATACCGGGTAATTTCGAAAAACTCCTTGACACACTGGAAAGACTCAAAGCTCTAAGAAATACCTATGAATATCTTCATGTAGGTGTGGGTACCGTGGTCTCAAAGTTCAATCAGGACAGCCTGGAGGCAATTATTGATTACGCAGGCACCCTTGGTGTGAACACCTACATCAACGAGGTTGCAGAAGAGCGGGAAGAATTCTTCAATCTTGGTAGCGGTATTACTCCCGATCAGGATAGCTATCGCAGGATCATGCTCACCTTCAAGGAAAATGTCAGAGCCAGCATGAAGGGAATGAAGCTTCTTTCGCGAATCACAACTGCCATGCGACTTGTTTACTATGATCTGGCTGCAGACATTCTTAAGGAGAACCGACAGGTTATTCCGTGCTATGCAGGAATACTTAATGTGCACATAAATTCCGACGGTGGGATCTGGCCTTGTGCAGTTCTAGCCTACAATGGCCAGATGGGCAGGGTTGGTGAAAATTCTGAATTCCTGGAAATCTGGGATTCAAAAGAGGCTGCAAAGATAAGAAGAAGCATAAAAGCAGGAGAATGTGCCTGCCCTCTTGCCAACCAGGCTTATTCAAACATTCTCATGGATCCCAAAAGCCTGTTGAAAACGATCTGGATCGCAATTAAAGGATAACACTTGCGATTGAAGATGTATCGGGTAGGCGGCAGTTTCACAACTGCCTCCTACCGCAACGCCTACATGGTTGCATACGCTTTGCTTATTCAAGAATAATGGAAGCATCAATAAACAGCGCTGTCGGCAATCTCTGAGTTTTTACCCTCCATTCTAGACTGTAGTTTCAGAATTGAATCGTAGATATCTCCGCGGTGTGCAGTAGAATAGTTGGTTTCCGAGGTTCACGTTACTGGGTACAAATTCTGCAGCTCAAATACTCGCTCCTGGAATGGAGTGGCCTCGGTAAATCGATTCACAGTTATACCCGCAGCAAGATCACCCACCCTGCATCTGTTACAGTATAAAGTGCTAAGATCTTTCAGCAGAGTGGAAAGACTGTGTAAGGATTTGCCGTCTTCACCTCGCTTTGTCATTTTCTTTCTCTTCGCTGATTTTGATGCTACAGCAGACTTGACAGGATCACGAGTTCTTCTTGTTGCATCAAGTTCCGTGCTTACGCCAGGGACGCACACGAGTCTTTCAGCCAGGGGGCTCTCCGTGCTTACGCCAGGGACGCACACTAGTTTTTCAGCCAAGGTACTCTCCTAGTGCCTACTTGCATAAATCAGCGTAACATCTCTTGAGTGTAACCTGATGAACCTTCTCCTTTTTCCACTCAAATGGCTGGCAATCTTCTGAATATGCTTTGTTGAATTTGTCTATAGCATTCCTGACCTGCCTTGGAGATGTATAACTGCCGTTACGCAAAACTCTTACAGTTAAAATACTGAACCACACTTCTATCTGATTCAACCAGCTTCCATTGGTAGGTGTATAATGGAAATGAACATTGGGATGACGTGCTAACCATGTTCCCTTCTTCTTCTTGTGGGTACTCAGGTTATCAAGAATCACATGAATCTCTTGATCCTTCGGATACTGTGATATCACTTTGTTCATGAAATCAAGAAACTCGATTCTCCGTCTTCGCTTGTAGTGGCCGGTGGTTACCATTCCAGTGGCGACTTCGAGGGCTCCAAACAATGTAGTAGTTCCGTGTCTTTTGTACCTGTCACTAAATCCGGTAAATGTTTTACCATCACTGAAACGGAGGTATCCCTGCGCGCTCTCCAGTGCTTGTATAGAAGGTTTTTCATCAACACTAATCACTACTGCATTTTCAGGAGGAGAAAGATAAAGACCTACTATATCTGCTGCTTTCTCCGCAAACTGCGGATCTGTGCTGATACACCAGCTTCTTCTTCGTTGCAGATGAATCCCGTGTGTGCGAAAGATCCTCCAGATGTGATCTGTGGAAACATTTCCCAGTTCACCTGCTATCAGCCTTGCAGTCCACACAGTTTCTCCGCGAGGGACGGGTTCATCAAGCTTAGAGAGCACTCTCAGCTCGGTCTCCTTGTCGTAGTGCGATGGTGTACCGGATCTGGGAGCGTCAAAAAGCCCATCCATACCGTCTTTTGAGAAGCGTACTCTCCACTTGCTTACTGTGCCTGGTCTCGTATCAAGCTTACGAGCAATGTCATTGGTGCCAAGACCTTCTGATGCCAGAAGAATTATTCTACTTCTCAATACAATTCGTTGCTCGGTTGTTGTTGACCTGACGCTCTTTTCAAGAACTA
>JAGLQD010000459.1 GCA_023136985.1 Candidatus Sabulitectum sp.
AAAAGTGTTTGTGTAGTCTGTGTCATTTGCCCATGCTGTTATAAGGGGTATGTTTTCTGCAAGGGAGATCGCCTTGAGTCGTGGTTTGCCTTCCGAGATGGTACCCTTTGCCAGGTCGCATACGAAGTGAGCACTTGTAGAGCTTCCGCCTCCATTGCCGAAAACAAAGATGCGGTTACCATTTTTATAGGCCTCAAAAATAACAGAGGCAATTCTTTCCACAACTTCAGACGGTATTTTAAGAACAAGCTTGCTTACTTCGTCCAGGTACTTCTCGATCCTTGCAACCATTATCATCTCCAAGAAGGCTCAGGTACTTATCATACTGAACCGTATTACAGGGTATAACTGCTCCGGTAATTACTAAACAATTCCTGAGGTTTGAGTTCTCGCCCACTACAGCACCATCAAGTATAACACAGTTTTCCAGGGTACATCCACTACCTATTTCACAGTTGTTTCCCACCCAGAGGGTTCCCCTGATTGCTGCATCATCCGGGATGCGGCTGTTGATAACTGCACCGGTTTCCGGGATGGTCAGGTGCGGCCACGGCGAGAGTTCTCCAGACAAAATGTAATGACAGGTCAGCAGGTAGTTTTCTCTACTTATCGGGCGCTCCCAGTTGCCTGGCAGCATGAATGCTGCCATTCTACTGTGATCCAGAGGGTTTGACGGGTTAAAGTCATATGTGGCCACCCATACAAGACTTGAGAAACAAAGATTTGTCTCGGAGTTCTCCGGTGATGGATTTAACTCTGTCTTTTCCACAAAGCCATTACCGTCTGTGAGTACCGTGGTGTTTTCCCAGGGTTTTGCAGAGCAGGCAAGAGAAATTCCAATATCTGCTCCCAGAGTGCGGGTTTTGTCACGAAGGGTTGTGGGCGACTGCCGGGTGATGCAACCGCTGTATGCTGCAAGCCATTCAGAGCCCAGTTCCGGGCCAGCGGTTTCAAAACTGCATACCGTAACGCCATCAATACCTGCTTCATGGTCAGTGTAAATTCCGGTAACACCGGAGTTTCTGAGATGGATGATCAAGTCTTCCAGGGGTGAGATACCACATATCACAGGGAAGGCAGACTGCTCTCTGCAAAAAATGAAGCAATTCATTGATCAAACCTTGCGTATCTAATAAGACCATTGCCTTTTCCTATCATTGCAGCTAAGCGGTAAAGCATCCGTTGAAGCCCCATTCTAAAATAGAGGAAACGCGCCCAGCGTTCATAAAAGGGTCCGGTATTTACCGGTACAGGTTTGATCTTTCTCCTGATTGCACCGTAATTGCCACTCTGTTTCTTAAAAGTGAGGAATCCGCCTTTTTCCATGAAAGCTTCAAGAGTATCCGGTCCGAAGAAATACAAATGTGCTGGAATTGCATCAGGGGTGATGGTGCAGGGCTTCATTTTCTTCAGGAATGCTTCGGCTCTCTCCTCCCAATGGGTGAGTTCCCAGGGGCACTGGACCACAAGAACACCTTCCGGTGAAAGAACCCTGCCTATCTCCTTCAGGGTCTCGAACGGTCTGTGCAGATGTTCAAGAACATCAAGAAGCAAAACAACATCAAAAGAATCACTTTCGTATCTGGCATCTTCCAGTTTTCCGCAGAATACATCAAGCCCCAGTTGATCAGTCGCATACTTTGCAGCGAGCTTGCTTACTTCCAACCCTTTCACATGCCAGTTTCTATCTTGCAGATGATTTAGAAGGAATCCGTGGGCGCAGCCAACCTCAAGAAGCCTGCTTCTGCCACGGTAAGGCTCGATGTCATCTGCTCTCCTGTTGAACAGTCTGGTGAAGATCTTATTGTATTTTTTGAAATTATCCACATAGCCACCGTAGCCTACATCTGTACTCTCATAGTATTCCCGACTGTACATTTCTTCAAGTGCTGCTTCTACAGGTCTGCAGGATAGATAGATAAGACCGCAATTCCTGCACCTGGCCACAGGCCAGCTTCTCTGTACACTTAGATGCTCAGCTTCGCTCCCGCCGCAAAGCATACAGTTTACACTCTCTCTTGGAAAACCGGACCAGTCCATAATACTCCCTGTCAACCCTTGACGATTTGTCAAGTATTGACAAATCAGTTATCATTGGTGGAACCAATGCCGACCCAGGCAATATATAGAGCAAAAGCATTTTGAAAAATACGCAGGTTGCGAAAGGCGGATGAATTTGGCCACCAGACGAACAGAAGGACGCTCTCTTGAGCTGTATCTCCGGGAAATAGGTACTCGTGACACTCTTACTTCCGAGGAAGAGGCAAGTCTTGCTTTGAGAATAAGAGAGGGTGATCAGGAGGCTCTTAATGAACTTACAGAGGCAAACCTCCGATTTGTCGTTTCTATTGCAAAGCAGTACGCAAATCAGGGTGTTGCCCTGGAGGATCTTATCAACGAAGGAAATGTCGGTCTTATTCGTGCTGCGAAGGGCTTTGATGAAACAAAGGGCTGCAGATTTATCACTTACGCTGTCTGGTGGATCAGACAGGCTATTCTGCAGGCTCTAGCAGAACAGTCAAGAATTGTTCGTCTTCCTCTAAACCGTGTTGGTGAGCTCTACAAAATGGGCAGGGCCACAAGAGAGCTTGGGCATTCTCTGGGCAGAGATCCATCCACTGTTGAAATAGCAGGAGAACTTGATGTTTCCCGTGAAGAGGTTGAGGGTATGATGTCAATTCACAGTACTCATTTATCTCTTGACAGCCCGGTTTACGAGGGCAGTGACAAAACATTCCAGGAAATGATAGCAGCAGAAGGGGGAGTTACTCCTAATGAAGCTGTTCTGGTTGACGCTCTTAAAACAAGTGTAGACGACATGCTCAGCATACTTGATCACAGAGAGCGAACGATCATTCAGCTTTTCTTTGGAATACAGACCGACAGGCGGCATACACTTGCTGAGATCGGGCGGACAATGGGTATTAGTCGCGAGAGGGTCAGGCAGCTCAAGAACAGGGCTATTGCCAAACTTCACGAGTGCAGCGACAGTACCACTCTACTTCATTTTCTGAAATAGAGAAGTCAGCCTTATGTTCAGAGGGTCATTAAACTGGATACCTGATAACCCGTCAAGCAGGCGAAGACAGATGAAAATGTCTTCCGCGAAAGCAAGGTGGTCTCTTCTTGTAACAGTGGGAATCCTCTGTGTTTTTATTGCACTGGGCTTCAGTATTGGCAAAGGTATTTCAAACAGAAGCCAGCTCAGCGCAGATCAGGAGTATTTGACTCTTCAGGGCGAATTGATACAGCTGAATATACGGGTTGAGAACATGCAGAAAAGCTTTGAGCAGGTTGCCCAGCGCGAGGAACGGGCGTTCATGGCTGCGGCGGATATGAATATTGATTTTTCCAGGCTGCATGATCGATTTACCGATGAAAATACCGGCACGGATATTTTCCGTTACATAGATGATATTGAACTGCGGGTTTACCTCTGTGAACGGCTCGCCTATGCGGAACAGATAGCTTACGATTCTCTGGCTGTTCTTCTGGTGGAGAAGGCAGATCAACTTCGGCACACGCCTTCCATATGGCCTGTGAATGGCATATTTGTAAGCGATTTCGGTGCAAGAATCGATCCCTTCACCGGTGCTGTAAGATATCACAAGGGTATTGATATTTCAG
>JAGLQD010000046.1 GCA_023136985.1 Candidatus Sabulitectum sp.
AATGACGGATGGAAAGATATTTTTATTTCAAATGGGATACGTAGAGAAATTAATAATAATGATTATTTCAAGAGAGTTAGTAAGGGAAAAATCACAAAAGACAGCTTATTAGAAAAAAGTTTGGCAATTCCTTCAGAAAAATTAGACAATTTTGTATTTAGAAATAATAAGGATCTCACCTTTGACAAGGCAAATGAAGAATGGGGAATTACTTATAAAGGATTTTCAAATGGTAGTGTGTATGTTGATTTAGATAATGATGGTGATCTAGAAATTGTGACCAATAATATAGATGACTATGCAGCAATTTTTGAAAACACCAGTTCTAACAAAAATAATCATATAACCTTAAAATTTAAAGGGGCTGATAAAAATAAATTTGGACTTGGTGTAAAAGCAACACTTACTGCAAATGGTATCACTCAATTCCAGGAAATGACATTAACCAGGGGATTTCAATCTTCTGTTGCACCACAGTTACATTTTGGACTTGAAAAAGCCTCTATTGTGGATACTTTAAATATTAGATGGCCTGATGGTAAAGAACAAACACTGACAAATATCGATGTAAATCAATTTTTAGAAATTGATTATACCCAAGCTAAAACTATAGCTAATGTTATTGAAAATAAAAAGAACACACTATTTTCAACTATCAAGGATACAGCTAAAATTGTTGAACATAAACATGTTGAAAATTATTATGATGATTTTCTATATGAAATTTTACTACCTCATAGAACTTCTATGTTTGGGCCAGGAATAGCTGTAGGTGATTTAAATGGTGATAAAATGGAGGATATTATTATTGGGGGAGCTGCCAATAATCAAGCAGGAGTTTTTTTTCAAACTCAAAATGGTTTTGAGAAACAAAACATTGATGACCTTGCAAAAGATAGTGGTTTTGAAGATCTAGGCATCCTGATTTTTGATGCCGATGCCGATGGAGATAATGATATTTATGTAGTTAGTGGAGGAAACGAGTTTAGGTTAAGCTCTGAAAAACTACAAGATAGACTGTATGTGAACGATGGAGAAGGAAACTTCACTAAATCTACAACTGCCTTACCTGAAATGATTACAAGTGGTTCTAGAGCCTACAGTGCTGATTATGATAATGACGGGGACTTGGATTTATTTATTGGCGGAAGATTAGTTCCAGGAAATTACCCTTTGCCTGCGAATAGCTATATTTTAGAAAATGTAAGTACAAAGGGAAAACCTGAATTTGTTGATGTTACAAAGAGGATAGCCCCTGAACTGGAAGACTTAGGTATGGTAACCAGTGCTAGCTGGACAGATTTTGATAAAGATGGTTGGTTGGATTTAATTATAGTTGGAGAATGGATGCCAATTACTATCTTAAGTAATAATCAAGGTATATTTGAAAATGTTTCCAAAAAAATGAAAATAGATGATACTACAGGGTGGTGGTTTAGTTTAAAAGAAGCAGATTTTGATAATGATGGAGATATTGATGTTACTGCTACCGGTATATATCGTACATCATGGTGGGAGAATGTAGATGCTTCGGGTGAATCCTGGTTAGAGCATCCCATTGGTAGTTCTTATTCTGGGGTTTCAATTAATACAGGAGATATAAGCGGTGATGGGAACCCGGATTTTGTAAGTGCTTCATATTCTGATAGCACTGTGTGCTGGTGGGATCTTGCTAGCTACTCCTCAGTAGGAACCCTTGAGTCATCAATTCTTGATGCAGGTAATGTTGAGGAATGGGATAGTTTTGTATCAGATTCTCAGGAACCTGCGGGTACATCGGTGAGTTTTCAATTCAGGAGTTCTCATGATTTTTCGAATATGGGGGCATGGTCCGATACCGTGTTTTCTCCTGACACTCTATTAGAGGGGATTCTTGCAGATTCTACAAGGTATTTACAATACAGGGTTATTCTGGAAACATCAGATTCTGCAATTACACCTGAGCTGTCTGAGGTATCTTTCGACTGCTCTATTCAGTTGGGCATCCGGGAGAATCCTTCTAGTTTATGGTCATTGCATTTTTTAGAGAATCCATCTACCGGATTCTTCTCTGCTCTGGTATCAGTTGCAGAAGATGTTTCAGTTGAACTTTCACTGTATGATGTTTCCGGTAGAATGGTAGCAGAAGTTTCACAGGAGTTGCCTGCCGGTACCCATTCTGTGAACTTTACTGGGCTTGCCCAGGGTGTTTACTTCTGCACAATGCGTGCCGGTGACTATTCTGCTACGGAAAGAGTAGTTGTTCTTAAGTAATCTTCTGGCACCCAAATCCAATTTGGGATTGCTCAACCAACTGATTCTATTCTTTTGCGAAGAAAGACTCGAAATTAGCTCCAAAAGCATCCACTACGGGTGCCTGTAAATTCTTCCAGCAAACACATGATTAATTCCTAATGCAGGTCGAGAAGAATTTAACAAGAGGCACCTACCGTAACTTCTTTCAAAAACATCGTAACTTGTAACAGACCAGTTCGATAAGTTTCACAGGGTGCCAGATGGAAGGATGAAAGGCTGAAAGTGCGAATTCTGGTATTTATTATGGTATGCATATTGGTATTGACATCAGTATTGACATTGGTAGTGGCATAGTGTATACTGCTGGTAGGCATGAGTATATTGGAGGTGGATGTATGCCTGCTGTTAAGACTGCAATTTCTCTGGATGAAGATCTGTTTCTCCAGGTGTGCAAAATGGCTGAAAACCTTTGTATTTCCAGAAGTCGCCTGTTCACTCTGGCAATAAGTGATTATCTCCGCCGGCAGGAAAGCGAATTCCTGCTTAAAGAGCTGAATATGACTTACGGAGATGAACTCGACGCCGAACAGACTGAATTATCGAAAGCAACGCGCTGCAAGAGCCGTCGAATGATTGAGGGTGAGTGGTGACCGTGGGGCAGGGAGAAATTTACTGGGTAGAGCTTGGAACCCCCAGAGGATCAGAACCAGTCTGCAGACATCCGCATATCGTGATTCAGAACGATCTTTTTAACTTGAGCAGGATCAAAACTGTGGTTATGTGCGCTCTTTCCTCGAATTTGAAGCTTGCAGGGGCGCCTGGTAATGTATTGCTCTCTGAAGGTGAAGCAAATCTTCCTAAAGAATGTGTTGCCAATATTTCTCAGGTTTCCACTGTGAACAAAGAGGATCTTGTTGAAAAGATCGGCACGCTTTCCTCTGAAAGACTGGATGAAGTTCTACGAGGTGTTTTTCTTCTGCTTGAACCGCGAGATATGTAAATTCGCTGGACGAGTCAGCGGCGTTTGAATAACCTTCCATCGGTTACAACCAGCCCTGCAAAGATGAATATCATTCCCGCAATTGCAGACCAGCTTAAGCTTTCATTCAAAACAACAACCCCCAGAAAAACTGCGTTAACTGGAATAAGGAATGTGACCATTAGAAGGTTTGTGGGGCCTGTAAGAGCCAGAGTTTTGAAGTAGAAGACATATGCCAGGGTGGTGCTTAGAAGAGTCAATCCCGCCATGGCTGCCAGTGTAGTTCCTCCAGGCTGGAGGGCAAAAGGATCTTCGAACAGGAATACCATGGGTATCATCATTACAGTAGCTCCGGTGAGTACACCGGAGGCAATCACCAGTGGTGGCATTTTCCTGAATCGTCTTCCATATATTGCAGAGATGGCATAGCAAAGTGCTGCGCCCAGCATTGCGAGCTGCCCCAGTAGTTTCATTCCTGATGTATGTGAGCTGTCAAAACCTATGAGAATACCAACTCCTGCCATCCCCAGAATTACACCGGTTACTCTGCCTGGGGTCATCTTTTCTTCAGAAGTCAGATAGTGTGCCAGAATTACGCTGAATACAGGGGCTGAAGCATTCAGAATTGATGCAATACTGCTTTCCACATGCTGTTGTCCCCAGATGATCAAGCTGAACGGGATCAGGTTGTTCAAAGCACCCATCACAAAGAAAGCCAGCCAGATCCCTGGAGATGATGGCATTCTTTTTCCAGAAGCATAGACAAGTACGGTGAGTATTACCGCTGATACTCCAACCCTGAGAAGAACTATTGTTAACGGAGTTATCTCGCGGAGAGCAAGCTTGATAAAGAAAAACGAGGCACCCCAAAGTACCGATAGAAAAACAATATAGAGATATTCCCTTAGACCCATTGCCTTGTTAACCATAAACTGTCTCCTGTTTTTAAGAAACCGGGTCTCAAGCTGGGTGGGGGAAATTCCAGTCTGACCAGCGAGGAATATACAGAATCGCCTGCGTAATGGTCTTTGTCCAATACCGGCAGATAGAGTAATTGCTTAGGATAGTTCTTGTATTAGTTCTGGAGGATATTTTTAAACTGAGGGAGTCGGTAATGGCAGGAAAGTCTGTTGGCAGAGTAGTTCTGTATTTCGTTGTGCTGGTTGTGGCAGTTGTTTCTCTTTCATCATTTTCAGTAGCTCTGTGGGGAGAAAAGCCGGAAATACTTCCTGAAGACGTTGAATTGATCATTCAGGAAAGCATGACAATCAGAGAGTTTGGAGAGGCTAACGGGCTGTCCAATCCAGTATTGAAGGAAGTCTTCAACCTTGTGACCCCTGAGGACATGCAGGGGCTTCTGTCCAGTACCGATGTTCCAATGGAGAATATTTCAGTTGAAGTAAACAAAGTTCTTGCACTTGAATCAGAAAATGCATCAAAGAACTGGATAAAAATAGTTCTGAAATTCGGATTATGGGCAGTGTATCTCATTGCAGTATTTCTGTTGCTTAGAAAAGGAAAAATAACACCCCGTCTTCGAAAGGGTCTGCTGATCGGAGCGGTGGTGCTGTTCGGTATCATTCTGGGGGCAGATCCAAGCCCTATGGGTACAGTGAAAGATGCAATTGTTCTCTTCGGCCAGACAAGAGTGATCTTCCCTCCACGGATGGTTGCGTTTGTATTGATGCTTGCAGGCGGTATTCTTCTTGCAAACAAATTTCTGTGTGCCTGGGGCTGTCAGTTCGGCACACTGCAGGACCTGATCTTCCGGTTGAACCGTGATTCCAGAGACAGAAGAGGAATACTCCCCCAGGTAAAAGTGCCTTTTGCACTCTCAAACAGCATAAGGATCGCATTTTTTGTATTTATGACAGCTGCGGCAATTCTCTGGGTATTTGATATTGTCAATCTTATTGATCCTTTCAAGATATTCAAACCTGAATTTCTTGGAATTACTGGAATTGTTTCAGTTTCACTGCTTCTTATCGCTTCTCTGTTTGTATACCGTCCATGGTGCCATTTTCTGTGTCCCTACGGTCTTGTGGGGTGGCTTGTTGAAAAAATAAGCATTAACAGGATTCATGTTAACTATGAATCCTGTATTGCTTGTGATGCATGTTCCAAAGCCTGTCCGTCAACAGCCATGGAGGCAATACTGAAGCGGAAGAAGACAATTCCGGATTGTTTTTCCTGTGGCACTTGTATTGGAGTATGCCCCACGCAGTCAATCAGTTTTAAAAAGGGGAAACGGCTTGTGCCGCCTCCTGGTAAATTTGGAGAATAGCATTTCAGCATGAGGACTGTCTTTATGCCCATTTTGCCCGGTATGCAGTATACTTCAATGTTCTACGGTAGTTTTCAGAAGTTTCTGTGGGCTTGTGCCATGGAACAGATGATTTTTAATGCAAGGGAATAAGATTGTGTCGATCCATGATTCTGCAGAAAGAGACAGGCTTGCCAGGGAGAGAACCTCCATGGCAAACGAGCGCACATTTCTTTCTTATGTAAGAACAGGCATTATGCTTTTTGCCACTGGAGCAACCATTGTAAAGCTGTTTCCTTCTTCGATCTCCTACATTGTTCCAGGAGTTATCCTGGCTGGAATAGGTTTTTTTGCCCTGGCTATCGGGGTCCTCAGATACAGAAGAATGAATAAAAGAATTAAAGAAGAATAAGCGGTATTCCATTTTCATAAGGATGAACATTGAAACACACTGATTTTTACAAGCTGACGCCAGTCGAGGCACTTGCAGAGCTTAATTCAAGCAGGAAAGGCCTTTCCAGAGAAAAGGCCGCAGCCTACAGGCGTGAGCATGGTTCAAACGAGATTGAAGTCGAGAAGCCTGTACCCAAATGGCTGGTGTTTCTCTCGCAATTTAAAGAACTGCTTGTTATCGTTCTTATTGTGGCTGGCGTAATATCAATTGCAGTCGGAAGTTACCAGGATGGCGCAGTGATGTTCGTTATCGTTCTGGTCAATGCGGTCATCGGTTTTGTTCAGGAGTACAAAGCCGGCAAAATTATTGAGAAATTGAAAGCTCTTATTAAATCACCTGCAAAGGTCATTGTTGACGGGCAGCTTACTGAACTGCCCCAGTCTGATCTTGTGCCCGGCGATATTGTCGAGGTGGAGGCCGGAGACAAGATACCAGCAGATATCAGACTGCTTGAAGCATACAATCTGCGGACCAATGACTTTTCCCTTACCGGTGAATCCATGCCCCAGGAGAAAGATACCGAAGCAGTTCATGGAGAGGCAATTCTGGCGGACAGGCACAACATGGCTTACACAGGCACTACTGTTGCCGCAGGAAGCGCTACCGGGGTTGTGATCCGTACAGGCAGGAATACAGAGATGGGTAAGATCGCCTGTATGGCCTCTGATACTGTTACTGCAATGTCTCCGCTTCAGATGGAGCTGAACATTCTTGCCCGTTGGCTTACTGCGGTTGTTGTGCTCTTAAGTGCTGTGCTTTTCTTCGTTGGGGTTCAGCAGGGTTTTACAGTTATTAACAGCTTGATCTATGCATTGGGTATTGCTGTTGCATCGGTGCCCCAGGCTCTTCCAGCTCAGGTTACTGTTGCTCTGAGTGCAGCCAGCAAAAGACTGGCTGACCGTAAGGTTGTTGTAAAGAATCTGCCCAGTGTGGAAACTCTGGGATCAACCTCTGTGATATGCACTGATAAGACAGGAACACTTACCAAAAATGAAATGACTGTAACCGGTTTATGGTTTAACGGCGCTGAATACAATGTGCGAGGGCTGGGTTACAAACCGGAGGGAAGCATTCACCACCTTGACGGCAGCAAGCTTTCCCAGGAACAGATAGATGAGATGGAGATCATGCTTGATGCAGGAACAATGGCATCAAATGCAGAGATACACCAACCGGACAAAGATCACGCCAGTTGGTATCCCATAGGTGACCCCACCGAAGCTGCGCTTATCACCCTTTCAACCAAGGTTGGCACCAGAAGCCCTGTTGAGGATGAGGAAAATCCCGAGATAAAGGAATTTCCTTTCGATGCAGTACGAAAGAGGATGAGTTCTGTAAGACAGTTCGGCGAGAAACATAAGCTCGCCATGAAAGGCGCCACAGGAAGCGTTCTTTCTGTAAGTAAATACATCTACCGTGACGGAAGATCAGTTCCCATCACAGAGAAAGACATAGAAGAGATAACCAGGCTGAATGAAGAGTATTCGGATAGGGCACTCAGGGTGCTTGCCATTGCTTTCCGTCCGCTGGAAAAAGACGGGTCGGATTACACCATGGAATCCGTTGAGAAAGATGTAGTCTTCCTGGGGCTCGTATTTATGATGGATCCCCCAAAAGAGGGAGTGAAAGAGGCTATTGCCTCCTGTCATGAGGCAAATATCCGGGTAATAATAATGACCGGTGACCATGCCATAACTGCAAAGGCAATTGGCCGGGAGGTTGGTCTTTCTAAAGATGGAGATCCACTTGTTTACACCGGCGTTGATCTTGAGAGTATGGATGATGCTGGGCTCGGTGACATTCTCGCAGGGGGGAAGGCAATTGTTTTCAGCAGAGTGAACCCTGAACACAAGCTTCGTATCGTTACCATTCTTGAAGATCAGGGTGAGGTTGTGGCTGTTACCGGTGATGGCGTAAATGATGCTCCCGCTTTGAAGAAAGCAAACATCGGGGTTGCCATGGGCATTACCGGCACTGATGTATCCAAAGAGGCTGCTGAGCTTATTCTTCTTGATGACAGTTTTACTTCACTGGTGTATGCAGTTCAGGAGGGGCGTACTATCTATGCCAACCTCAAGAAAACAGTGCTTGCTTCCATGACTACAAATGCCGCAGAGCTTGGTGTTGTTATTCTGGGTTTGATTGCCGTTTCCCTGGGTGACTGGGCAATTCCTATTCTTGCAATTCAGATACTGGCTATTGATCTTCTTGCAGAAGTGCTGCCTCTTACATTCCTTACCTTTGACCCTTCTTCAAAGAGCATCATGAAGGAAGCGCCAAGAGATCTCAAAGCCCACATCATGAACAGGGAAACTTCAATAGAAGTTCTTCTTCTGGGTGCCCTGATAGGCCTGCTTGCATTTGGCAACTACGCGTACAGCGGAATCAGAGCAGGAATAACCTTTTTCAGCGGTGAAGTTTCAGGCAATGCTGACTACATGAGAGCCACCACCATCGCCTATCTGACAATTGCATTCTGCCAGTTCGTTAATGTTCTTTCCAGGAGGTTTTACTACAAATCCATATTCAACAGGAATTTTTTCACCAACCGGATCCTGCTCTGGTCAATTATTGGTTCAGCAGCGATGATCCTTCTCTTTGTGAACATTCCTGTCATGGCGGGATTCCTTTACTTCGCTCCACTCCGGTTGAATGACTGGCTCTGTGTTGCCGGTTCCACATCTATTTTTCTTGTAGTGTTTGAGCTTTTGAAAGTTGGTAGAAGATTCAGGAGGGGAAGGCAGAATTGAGTTCTTATGGTAGAAGAAGCAGACTGAAATTGTTTGTTCTGTTGTTGCTGGTCATAGCTGCGGGTCTTTTTTCCAGATCTGAGTATTCTTCTGCTCTGCCGGGATTCATTCAGAACTATGCTGGAGATACGCTGTGGGCGCTGGCTCTTTACATCGTTCTGGCTTTCTTTTCTCCAGGAGCAGGGGCAAAGGAACTTCTGTTCATTTCCTTAATCATTTCATTCGCCATTGAGTTCAGCCAGCTTTATCAGGCGGATTGGATCAACTCTGTGCGGAATACAAAACCCGGTGGATTGATTCTGGGATATGGTTTCAAATGGTCCGACCTGCTCTGTTATTCCGCAGGTATTTTTACTGGTTTCGTAATTGATTCCCGGAGGAGAAACCTTCGGAAGTAGTTGTTCATAAGGAGTGGAAATGGTACTATTTATGTTGATTTGTTCCATGGCAATGGTTCCAGGCGGTGTGATTCACAGCGGTTCAGAAGTGGTGACAGTGGATGATATGATCGATGCTCTTTCTCAGGTGGAGATCGTATTTATCGGAGAGAAGCACGATGATTCCTTTGCCCATAACTGGGAATTGTTCATCTGGCAGGCT
>JAGLQD010000460.1 GCA_023136985.1 Candidatus Sabulitectum sp.
TTCTGTGGGTGGAGTGGTGGCTGGGGACTTAACCTGGTTGTCAAGCACTCTGACGTGATCTCAACCAGATATGCACATTGCTCAGCAATTGATGTTGCTGTGGGGCAGTCTGTTCAGAGGGGAGATCTGATCGGCAGGGTTGGATCAACCGGAAGATCGGTTGGACCCCATGTGCACTACGAGGTACTCCGGAACGGTGTTCAGATAGATCCTGAAGATTTCATCATAAGAGCAGGCTTCACGGAAGCAGCATTCTGACCTTTCTCTCTCTTTTTTCGGAGAACAATGAGCACAAGAGATTTGTGGAACAGATATGCCAGATACTTCAATGCTGAAGAGAATGTTGTTTTTCCAGCGGATCAGCCTGAGCTGGATTTCTATAAACAGATAAGAAAAGATTACACGGGAGCATGCCTGGAGATAGGTGCCGGATCAGGCAGGCTCGCAGGATCTCTTAACAGAGAATCCGTTACCATCGCTCTGGAGCCCAGTGATTCCATGCTGGCAGGCTGGACGGTTTCTGATGCTGGATTCGTGGTTCGTGTGCAGGCTTTCGGCGAAAGCATGCCGTTCAGAACTGGATCATTCCCAGTTGTCTGTTTTCCTTATAACGGGCTTCAATGCGTCCCGGAAGAAGAAAAACGGGTGGGAATCATAAAAGAGGCTTTCAGAGTTACAGCGCCTGGAGGTGTTTTTCTTCTTGAAGTGAGTCCGATCTTCGCCAGAAGAGGCCCTGAACCACTAACAGAGCGATACAGTGTAAACATTCCCGGCGGAGCCCGGCTGGTACTTAAAGAAAAGGTGGAGCGCAGAAGGAACCCTGACTCCATCAGATATCACATGTTCTATACAACCGTAGACAGGCACTGTGAAACAACAGAGCAGATCACCCTTGATCTGGCGGTAACAAGTCGTGATGAAATCGTAACACTTTTGATGGAAAGTGGATTTTGTGATATAGTTCAGTGGGGAAACTATGATCGTAGCACCTACGATGATGAATTATCACCCAGACTTCTGGTTCTTGCTGCAAAGGGGATATAAAATGCTTTTACTGCTTCTTGCCCTTGCCTCAACAATGACGGTTAACGAGATAATGGATCCAAGATTTCCTTCAGTGTCACCTGATGGATCTGAGATGGTCTTCTGCTGGAGGGGCAAGCTATGGACCGCTTCGGTATCAGGGGGTGTTTCCAGGTGCTTGACTCCAGGTGAAGGATTCATCAGCCATCCTTCATACAGTACGAATGGAGAGTGGGTTGCATTTACAAATGACGCAACAGGCAGTGGTGATGTTTATGTGATGCCGTCCAGTGGCGGTGTTTCCAGA
>JAGLQD010000461.1 GCA_023136985.1 Candidatus Sabulitectum sp.
GGTGAAGACAGGGTGCTGGGATGGACTGGTAATGAAGTTTTATTCGGTTCCTCAAGGGAGGGAGGCGAGAACTGGGTCTGGAGAGTATCAATTGATGGTGGAACTCCTGCTCTTGAACTGGCAGCGTCAGTGACAAATCTGCTGGTTGTTCCTGGAGGATATGTAATTGAAAGAGGAGTCACCCCCTGGTGGAGGCGACATTACATCGGCAGTGCTTCAAGCTCTCTCTGGAGATACGAGGCAGACAGGTACAGCTCTCTCGCCAGCATGAATACTGATCAGAGATGGCCTCTGGTGGATTCAGAAAACAATATTATTTATGTCATGGAAGACGAAAACGGGCTTGACAGATTTTTTGATGTTCATGGTGATCCGGTATCACAAGCTGTTCCAGATGGTATTACATTCCCCTCCATAAGTGCCGATGGCTCAACAATAGTTTTCGAGTCAGCAGGCAGGCTTTTGCGAGCAAGCCTGCCGGATATGGTTATGGAGGATATTTATCTGCCTGCAAATGTGGATCTTCCTTTTCCAATGGAAGAACTTTCTTTTGCCGGAGTCTATACAACAGATTTTGCAGTTGCTCATGATGCCTCCTTCATGGTCATGGAAGCGGAGGGTGAAATTTATGCTGCAACCTTCACCGACGGAGAGCTTGATGATGCTGTTAGAATAACATCAACCGGTGCATTGGAGAGCAGACCGCGAATCAGCAATGACGGATCAATGATACTTTTTCAGAGAGAATCTGATGGAGAGGTCAAGATCGTTCTGGGGTATGTGGAGATCGTTGAAGGAGATCCAATACGTATCGATCTTGATGTGCAGAACACAGGGCGGGAAGTCTCGCAGAATGCAGAATGGGCACCTTCAGGAGATTTTTCTTTTCTGGACAGTGAAGGGTATTTGTACTTCATGGATGTTCTGGGAGGAAGGTCAAGAAGGATATGCGACTTCAGAGGCATTCTGCATCACTCATGGTCGCCTGATTCAAGATGGATTGCATTCAGTACCACTGTGGAGGCACACCGTGAAGATATCTTCATCGTTTCAGCAAGTGGTGGTGAGGTTGTCAATGTAAGCCGCCACCCCAATGATGATTTTCAGCCACTCTGGCCCTCTGACGGTAGAAGACTTCTCTGGGCCAGTCGCACAGATGATGGAGATTACACAATAGTTCAGGCCTGGTTCGATCCTGGAGACTGGGAAGCAGAAAGGGATATAAGAGAAGATCTTCTTGACGCTCCCCTGGAGGAGGTCACGGCGTATACAGCTGATCTCTACATGCGCACAGAGGAACTATGCCATGTAGAGGGTTACTACAATTTTTTCGGGATCTCACCTGATGGACGGAAGATATACTTTCCATCCACAGATCTATCCGGAAGCATGGATCTGCACTCTGTTGACTGGGACGGGGAGAACTTAACAAGAGAGAGCAGCGGAAATTACTCTCCCACAAGAATCCAACCCACAGATACGGAAACTGCAGGGGCAGTCTACTTTCTCAGCTACGGTTCTTCCGTGAGAAACACTGATGGCGATCTGCTTGTCTGGACTGCGCCGTATTCCCAGTTCAGAGATGAAATGCAGCGACAGAAATTCCTTTCAGCCTGGAGACAACTCAGAGACAATTTTTATGACCGCGACATGCACGGCGTAGACTGGGAGGAAATGCGGGAAAAATATCAGGACAGAGCCGCAGCAGCTCTGGTTAACTCGGACTTTAACGATGTTGTAAGAAGGATGCTCGGTGAACTTTCAGCATCGCATCTGGGAATTTACGGACCATGGATATACACCCGGACTGCATATACAGGGGAGACCGGTATTTTCCCGGACCATTGCTACAACGGACCTGGAATCAGAATAGACAGCCTTCTTCCCATGTCTCCAGGTTATCTGGCTGGTCTTCTTCAGGGAGACATCATTACAAAGATCAACGGTGAAAATGTGGGGTGGAGCAATAATTTTTATTCCCCTCTCAGAAACACTGCTGAAAGAGAGATAGAGTTTAACTTTACTCGGAACGGTGAGCCGCTGCGAGTCCGGATAGCACCTGTGTCCCAGTGGGATCTCTGGAACCTCCAGTAT
>JAGLQD010000462.1 GCA_023136985.1 Candidatus Sabulitectum sp.
GCATTGCCTACTGCTCTGAATCCTTCAATCTGGTTATTTTCCCAGTAGTAGACCTTCAGTTCAAAGGAGCGTACAAGCTCAAGAGTCATCTGTGTTGAATCGCCATACCAGATGCTTTCTGTATTTCCCTCAAGCGTGAGCTCTATGTTTTCAGCATCTGGACTGCCGAACATGCTTCTGGTCATGCTTTCTTCGATGTCACGCCCCCATGATTCATCGATCTCACCGTTTCCAGTGTAGTCGTCCCAGTCAGTTTCCAGGAGCAGAAATTCGAATTCTTCATGCAGACACTCCAGATAAGCATCTATGTCTTTTGTCTGATAGGCAAGCTGAAGGTTGTCCACAACTTTGTATGCAGCGTCAACAGGGGAATGGTAGCCTGACTGTCCGGGCTCATCGCCGCTTTCAGGGCTGAAAAGACAGGCGGACCCCACCAGTGCCAATGTGACAAGCACAACAAACAGTGTTCTTATTTTTTGTATATCCATAATCGTTCCTCCTGGAAACAGAAAAAGGAGACTTCCACAACATCTACAGGAATATAACCGATTTGCAGGGAGTTTGTTCCCTTACACGGAAGCTTGCACTTCCCACCGGTAAATTCACCTGCTGATCCAGCATGCAATAGACATATGACAAACTGATCTGTGTACCAGAATCCTGAGCAAGGTCTCGTACTGCAGACCTTATGCTTGCAGGGTTGGCCAGACGGATCATTGTCCATAAAAAAGATTCTTCCCGAATGATTTGCGCCTGGCACCAAGTGTGCATATTAAGTCCAATGAATGAGTGTTGTAATCTTCTTCCAGCACAGACCGTCTTCAGGCAGAGAGCTCTGAAGAAAGGTAGTTGTAAGAATATGAAGCACCATCAGGTCTGGGATTGATCTTCCCACTGCCAGATCTTGTACTCACCATTTTCGTCTGGTTTGCACCGGAATATAGCATTGCCTACTGCTCTGAATCCTTCAATCTGGTTATTTTCCCAGTAGTAGACCTTCAGTTCAAAAGAGCGTACAAGCTCAAGAGTCGCACCTGTTGAATCGCCATACCAGATGCTTTCTGTATTTCCCTCAAGGGTGAGCTCTATGTTTTCCGCGTCTGGACTGCCGAACATGTTTCTGGTCATGCTCTCTTCTATGTCGCGCCCCCATGATTCATCGATCTCACCGTTTCCAGTGTAGTCATCCCAGTCAGTCTCCAGAAGTAGAAACTCGAATTCCTCATGCAGACACTCCAGATAAGCGTCAATGTTTTTTGTCTGATAGGCAAGCTGAAGGTTGGCTACAACTTTGTATGCACTGTCCACAGGGGAATAGTAATCTGGATCTCCAATCTCATCAGGGTCAATTGTAGGGCTGAAAAGGCAGGCTGAACCAGCCAGTGCCAGAGTAGCTACCGCCATAACCAGTGTTCTTTTTTTGCGAATATACATATTCGATTCCTCCAGGAAACAGAAAAAGGAGACTTCCACAACATCCACAGGAGCATTAGCGAATTCGAAGTGAGTTTGTTCCCTAACCTGGAAGCTCTACGCTTCCCACCTCCACCAGTAAATTCACCGGCAGATCCTTCACCTTCACCACTGCCAAGACTCGATCAATTCTCACCGGTAAAGCTGGATTGAATAAACCCGGCCCTGGCGGGGTATCATTTTCGCAGGGGAAATGTGTAATTAATGGATAGACTCGTGTCCTTTTCGTGAAACGAACATTCAACGGTCTATCCTTCTTTCCTGCAAAAAAGACTGAGGTTGACTTCAGCTGTGCTATTGGCGATTTTCGGTATAATTGGGGTAAGTATGATCGGGTTAAGCAAGGGGGCTTTTCTGTTTAGTTATTTTGTTGCAGCACTGTCGCTTGTGTCTGTTTCCACAGTCGATGAAGCTATCGAGCTTTATAACATGGGGGACAGTCCAGGGGCCATAGTAGCTCTGGAAAGCATGATCAGCACGGGTTCACTCTCTTTTGACGAAGAGCTGAGAGCCTGGGACAGGCTGGGTAGTTCATACTATGCAATGGGCAACAGCAGTGCTGCCAGCGACGCGTATACCGAGCTTCTTCGTCTGGATGTTTACTACGATCTGAGCCCCAGAGCAAATCCGAGGCTTCAAGCGCTTCTGAACAGTGTCAGAGACAATATTATGGCTTCTGCCATGGTGAGAAGTGAACCTGCAGGAGCATTTGTCACCCTGGACGGACAACTCATGGGCGTAACACCCATTATGCTTGACGGGCTGCTGGGAGGCAATGTTTACGAGGTCGATGTTTACCAGGTAGGGTATACCACTGAATTCTTTTCTCTGTCCGCACAACCCGGATTCAGTCATATGCTTCAGTTTGACCTGAACATACTTCCCGATCAAGCCTCTGTAGCCGTGGCAAGTACCACTGTTACCGAAAACCAGGATGGGCAATCCGCAGTACAAACAAGCGAACCCACAGAAACTCAGGAAAACATCGGGAATTTCAATTCTGACGAACTGGTTGCTTCTCCCTTCGAAACATCCGGTGAGATCAGCGGACCTTCTGATGAACTGATCGCCTCACCTTTTGAAACCGGCACTTCCGCAGAAGAACCGGTGCAGGTCGCCGAAGCAGTAAACGCAGGAACCACACAGACTCCACCACAGAGCACTGCAGACCTTCTTGCCATGCTATCCGGTGGAGGAGGTATTGATATGGCTGCGTTGAACAGCAGCGGCACACTTACCAGCGGAGGTGGTACAGCTATCGGGCTTGCTGGCTCTACCGGGAGCAGATCGGGCATAGTATCATCAGGAGTAGCTGCTCAGGCAGAGGCCATGGGACGGGAAATAATGGTCTTCTCTGACATCTCAAGTTTGAACACTCCAACCGTCTCAGGGTCAGAAAGTTATTCCTCAAGGACCGCCGATCAAATTGCTGAACTGGTCTCTGAGAAACGCGGAAGTGTGATGTATGTGTACAACAAGCATCTTCGCACCGACCCGCTTCTTATGGGCCGTGTGGATGTTGCAATGATGATACACCCAAGCGGCAGGGTTTCTGATGTGGAGATAGTCGGATCCAATATGTACAACCGGGCATTCGAACTTGAACTGGTAAGCTCGATTGAACAGTGGCGTTTTGGCAGCGTAAGTTCAAGCGAGGGCCCACTTCCCATCCAGCTGCCATTCAGTTTCAACCCCTGACCCATCAATATTAAAAAACATTTGAAAGGACATAATGGACAGAAATAAGGTTCTGGACATTCTTACAGAATGTGATGCCCTTCTGGAGGGACACTTCAGATACACTTCAGGGAAACATGGAAAACTGTACTTTGAAAAGATCAAAGTGGCCCGCAGGCCTGATCTTGTAATGGAGCTGGGCAGAATGACAGCAGAACAGATGGAAGACATCAAAGACAGCTTTGATGTTGTCTGCGCTCCTGCATTCGGTGCCATTGTTTTCGGCTTTGCTACTGCGCATGCCATGGGCAAGCCATTTGCTTTTCTTCAGAGGGATGCTGACGAAGTTATGGGCATCAGGTCCGGTTTTAAAAGCGTAGTAGAGAACGCAAGAGTTCTTCTTGTTGAAGATGTTGTTACCACAGGCGGAAGTGTTAGAGAAGCCATAGCAGTTATGAACGATCTTAATGCAACTGTTGAAATGGTTGGTCTTCTGGTTGACAGAACCAACGGCAAGCTTGAATTGCCTGCTCCCTACCGCGCTCTACTCACAGTTAAAGCAGAGAGCTGGGATCCTGATGAATGCCCTATGTGCAAAGAAGGAATTGAAGTTACAAAACCCGGTTCCTCCGGAAAGAAAAACTGAAAAGCATCTCATCCGGGAATCTTGTATTCCCGGGTGCTCCGCATTCAGTTCTCTACTGATAACTGACTGAATCGCCAGACGCCGGCGTTCAGAAGAGGATGGTATTCCATCTCTTCAAACAGAGTGGAGATTGAATCTATCAATTCACCACCTGGCTCAAGATGCCCCCAGAGAAACCACAATTCTACCGGTTTCCTCAAAGCAACACTTCTTCTTACATCGATGAAATCCTGTGGCTCCACGGCTATGAGATCAACTGTCAGATCAGAGGATAATTTCTGAAAGTAGTAATCGAAATAGAATGCATTCCAGGCTGAGACCACGATCATCGTCTCATGCTCACTACTGCTGTTACTCACTGCGAATGCCGCTGCTTCTCTGAACTGATGTCTGTGGGGCTCTGTGTAGTGTTTTCGGACAACGAAGAGAGAAAACAGCATATAGCAGCAAAGAAGAGCAATAACCGAATACCTGATCCATGCTCGGGAAAAGATAATGTGAATTGCCCCAGCCATTAAAAGAAAAACAGCAGGCAGAGCAACCATCATGTTCCGCGGGGTGAAAATCGGGATGAAGGCAACTGAGATCAAAACAGAAACTGCAAGAGGAAGAATCACCCACAGAAGTGGTACGGCAATACCAATGGAAGTGAATCTTTCACCGTTTGTTTTTTTTGCAAAGTAAGTAAACAAGGCGGATAGAACAAGAATAACAAAAGCTGCCATCATGATCCTGGACCAACCCAGGTATTCAAAAAAGAGCAGGGCCACAGTTCGCAGAGACGGGGTAGCGATATAGCTTCCAGTAGCTGATTGAGCCAACGCATACGGTACCCATGGAAGAAAGACAAGAAAAGGTACAACGCAGACACCAGACACTTTCAACCTGTTACGCCGTATACTGATCGAGTAAAGAAAAAGAATCACTGATTCAATTACAAGAACAAGCAAACCGAAATAGTGAATGTATTCAATAAGAATGCCCACGGTTATAAATGCGGCAACCGCAGCTCCCCCCATTTTTCTTCCCGCCTTCATCCTCTCAATAAAGCCGGCGAGCAGATAAACAGATACAGCAGTAAGCAACATCATGATGGTGTATGGTCTTGCCTCCTGGCTGAGCCATATATGAACTGGAGATACAGCAAGAAATAGAGACGCAGCAAGGCCTGTGGACCAGTTCAGCAGGCGTTGTCATGGGCTACCCCATATTCC
>JAGLQD010000463.1 GCA_023136985.1 Candidatus Sabulitectum sp.
GATTCATTCTGCAGGAAGGTTTCTTCCATATTACCAAGGGCGTAGTTATCCAGTACGAACGCCACTGCTGTTGATTCCTTTATTCTTCCCATGTTCCGAGGATTGAATGCAGGGGAAGGCACATCAAAAAATGTAACAGTTGCATTAACAATGCTCTTGGGATCCCAGTGGGTGGTAAGAAAGTCTATCCGCGGATCGGGAACATGGACGGTTAACGGTTTTGATGTATCTGCACCGGCAGCGCCTGCAAGTGCTTTGTATAAAGTAGATCTGCCACAACCTGGTTGACCGGCAAGTGCTATTTTCATTTTCATAACCCCCTGATTGAAGTAGACAATGTTTCAGAGGGCTAATCTACAAAACTAACAGGATCAATTCAATCCTACTCTGTAAATATTCTCACAGTATCTCCGTCGGCGCTGTCAACATTCACTTCAAGCTCTCTCAGAGCTTGAATGAGTTCATCCGCAGGGAGGTCCTTAAGCATGGTCAGGTCAATACCCTGCTCCTTTATAGCATCAGCAGCATCGGTGGGCATAAGAGCCGAGAGCTTGATCCCTGTTCGAATTAGGCTCATAGGCACTTTAATATTCACCTTGTCTCCGTCAGCGCTGTCAACCACTACACGAAGGTACCTGGGGGAAGTATGAGCGGGTTCGATCCTTTCAACGGAGTCGTTTGCTACATTCTCGGAGGTGGAAACCTTCTCTAGAAGAGAAGAAGCTTCGTCTGCAGTTATCTTGCCCTCAGACAGCATCTCCAATATTTTCATTCTTGAATCACTCATTTCTGTCTCCTTTACACAAATGACAGATAAACTCTGTCGCCACTTTTACTGTTTACGTTAACGCTTAATCCGTGCAGGCACACCATTGCCCACCAGGCCAGATGAGCGCTCTTAAGGATGTTTCCGTACTCTTTTCTTCTGAAGAAAGGGCTTGCGACTAACGCAACTGGAACCAGAGGAAGCATCAGTAGCCAGAAAATAAACCAAGGCAGTGGAATCATCACTTTCTGAATGCGGATCAAAAGGAAGAATGCCGGCATTTTAAAGCACCTCCAATGCTTCCGAGACTGTGATCTCCCCATTTTCAAGTCGTTTGATCGTACTTGACTGAGGTGGGTTCATCTGCATCCCGCTGTTAAGTTTCTCAACAAGCTTCTCCAGTCGTGACCTTGCAGTGGGATAACTGACTCCAAGGGCTTCCTGCAGTTTTTTTATGGAACCAAAACTTCTGATGAACGCAATTGCAAGAGCTTGATCCGCATTGCTGAGACCCGTAAGAGCATCTGTTTCGAAGTGTCCTTCAACTGAAAGGTCACAAGTACTGCAGTGGAGCTTAACCGGAATCATTGACCTGCCGCATGACGGGCATTTGATGTTACTGATATTCATGCAAAACCTCCATTTCTCTAAAGGGAATATACTATAAATTTAATAATGTCAATGTTTTGATTAAGAAAGTTAAAGAAGCTGGAATTTTATGCGATTCGAGGTATTGACTCGGCGAAAAAAAAGGTTACTAATTACTGTGATGTTTTTTAGCGTTTCTATTCTGTCAAGTATGAATGCTGTCAATGAATCAGTTAACAGGGGAGGACACTGTGGATATAGTTTCTGTTATTCTAGGTGGCGGCAGGGGAACAAGACTTTTTCCTTTAACTCTTCACAGAAGCAAACCTGCTGTACCCATAGGAGGCAAATACAGGCTGATTGATATTCCTGTATCGAATTGTGTTAACAACCGTATCAGGAAGATTCTGGTTCTGACCCAGTATAACAGCGAGAGCCTCAACAGACATGTAGGGCAGACCTACAGATTTGACAGATTCTCCGATGGTTTTGTTTCAATTCTTGCAGCGGAGCAGACGCCGGAAAATACAAGCTGGTTTCAAGGCACTGCTGATGCTGTAAGGCAGGGACTTGTTCATATTCTTTCTCAGCATCCCGAGATGGTTCTTATTCTCTCCGGTGACCAGCTTTATAGAATGGATTTTTCAAAGTTTGTAGGAGAATTTCAATCCTCAGGGGCTGATATCAGTATTGCTACCAAACCTGTTGCTGAAGAAGAGGCTCTTGGCATGGGCATCGTACAGGTTGCCACAGACGGTGTGATCAATGGATTCGTAGAAAAACCACCTGTGGATCAGCTGTCCGGTCTTGAAAGCGATCAGCAGGGAGTAACTGATGAAAGACCCTATCTTGGAAGCATGGGTATCTACCTTTTCAAGCCTGACGTTCTCCGCCGAATACTCATGGATGAAGACAGGGACAAGACCGATTTCGGGAAAGAGATAATACCGGATGCTATCGATCGTTACAAAGTAACTTCCCACATGTTCCACGGGTACTGGTCAGATATCGGAACCATCAGCAGTTTTTTCAAGGCAAATATCGACCTGGCAATGCCTGCTCCTGAATTCGATATGTATTCCAATTTTACGCCTCTTTATACCAGGGCCAGAGCGCTTCCAGGAGCAAGGATAAACAACACCTCGCTGAAGAACACAGTAGTCTGCGGTGCCTCTGATATATCAGGCGCCGAGATAGAGAATTCCATCATTGGTCTTCGAAGTTACATTGGAACTGGCACATCAATAACTAACAGCATAAACATGGGAACTGACTTCTGGCGAGGGCATTTCAAAGATTCAGGTGCGGTCACCGCCAGTCACCCTGCTCTGGGTATAGGTAGAAATTGTACCATAAGAAACACTATACTTGATAAGAATGTGAGACTGGGTAATGAGGTTCGGCTGGTTAATGAGGCTGGGCTGGATTTCTTCGACGGAGACGGTATTTACATAAGAGATGGTATTATTGTGGTTCCCAAGGGGGTAACCGTACCGGATGGTACAGTGCTTTAGATACTATCTTGTAATCAATTCAGTAAGTCTTCTAGCAAATTCCTTTTCGTTCGGAATCTCTTCATAATCTATAGCTAGAGAGGTCATCGCATCGATGTAAGCTCTTATTATGGATGCTTTTGTTATCCTCTGCTGTCTGTTGTTCTTCGATCTGTTAGTTGAAATTGTTCTTACAATACGAGTTAGAACCTCTTCCTGGTCTGGTCTTACCGGAACAGTGAGTCGGACTGAAGCTACCGACTGTTCCTCTATATCCGTTATGCTGCTTACCAGTCCGCTGTTTCTTCCATTGCTGATCATGTATGACACCTCCTATGTTCCAAAGATACATTTTTCTAAACCCGTGTCAATAGAAATATGAAATTCATCAGTTATGAATTTGGGGTATTGACGACAGGGGGGGTATGGTACTAGGGTAATATCACAGTGAGGTAACAAGTATCGGTTTTATTTTGGATTAGCGGATTCCGGAGGTGATTGGATGAAACATCGGAGTCAATTGCAGGGAGGGGAGACATGCTGATCTTTGGCGGGTCAGGGAAGTCGTCTGTTGGCCTGGATATTGGTAGTCATTCGGTAAAAGTAGTAGAGCTTGTTCGTTCCGGAAAGGGAATCAAGCTCAGCAAGTATGCTATTGTCGAATTGCCTCCTGACACAGTTGTCGACGGCGAGGTGATCAATAGAGATCACCTGGTGGAGTCTATTAAGGATGCACTGACAAAATCAGGCATCAAGACGAAGGCGGTTAACTCGGCGGTATCTGGAAGAAGTGTCATCGTTCGAAGAATTCCAATGGAAAAAATGACGGAGGCGCAAGCTCGTCAGGCAATTCACTGGGAGGCGGAACAGCACATTCCATTCAGGGTGGATGAGGTTAGTATCGATTTCAAGATACTGAACGAGGAATCATCACCCGGGCAGATGGAAGTTCTGCTGGTTGCAGCGAAGAAGGAGATCATCAACCTTCACAGAAGTGTTGTTCAGGGCGCCGGCATAAGATCTTCTTCGGTGGATCTTGAGCAGTTTGCTCTTCTGAGGGCGTACGAGAATTCCTATCATCCCTCGGATGATGAATGCGTAACGATCCTGAATGTTGGATCTGACAATACCAACCTGGTTATTACCAAGGGTGGTGTACCAAGTTTCAACAGAGACATCGCAATGGGCGGAGGAAGGTTCATAGAGGCGATCCTTCGTTCGCTTGGTGTGGACTATCCTACTGCTGCTGCAATTCTCAAAGGCAATCTTCCTGAAGGGGTATCCGAGGAAGATGTCAAGAATGCTGTAAGCAGCGTACTGGAAGAATTATCCACAAGCGTCAGGCGATCTTTCATAAGTTTCCAGGCTTCAGGGGAGAGCAGCAGAATAGACAAGATGCTTCTCAGTGGTGGCTGTTCACTTATGGCGGGCCTTGCTGAGACACTCAGCGACCATCACGGTCTTCCTGTGGAGGCTTTCGATGTTCTGGGTGACATTCAGTTGGAAGGTGAGATTCTTACAGACGAGGCAGCCAGGCATTCTCTTGAAGCAGTGATCGCAGTAGCAGTTGGACTTGCTCTTAAATCACTGGAGCCGGGAAGTCTTGATATTGACATCCTGCCTGTTGAGGAGAAAGCAAGGAAAACCAGGAAATCCGGTGCCGGTTCATCCCCTCTACTGGGAATTCTCAGCTGGGCACCTCTGGGACTTATTGTGGTGGGAATTATTGTTTTGTTCATGCACTACTCGGGTCTTACAAAAACAAAGGATCTGCTTGACGAAGAGATTGCTTTGAAGAACACCGAAATAGCCAGCATGCAGCAGCAGGTTTCAAGGCAACAGGAACTGGATGCCATTGAAGCCCAGCTCAACATGCGCAGAGCCTCTGTTAACGCTCTGTCGCTTCGACAGAAAAGCACGGTATATGTGCTTGAATACCTGGTTCGTGCTTTGTACCCTGAACAGGCAGAGTTTGCAGAGGAAGCAGCCAAGACAATCTATCTGACAGAATTGTCTCTCAGTGGCAGCAATCTTCACATTTCAGGAATAGCAAGAAACTGGGGCGATATTGTTGCATTCCAGACAAGGCTTGAGGAAACAATGCCTGATGGTGTTACTCCTCTGTTCCTTATGGAAGACTTTGGACAGAATTACAATGTGGCACCTGTGCTTGATGCCAGTGGCGGCGAGAGCAGGTACCAGTTCAGTACAGACATAGGCGTAAACCAGATGTCGCTTGAGCCACTTGTTGGCGACTACGCCGGAATCTGATAGGAGGTATCATGAAAAATACGATCCTGGCACTGGCTGCAATGAGTGCTCTTGTGGCACTCGTGGGGTGTGATCCATTCGGATCTGATCAGACAATGACTTATGTAACAGGTACCATCTACACAGATGATGCCATGACCATTCCTGCAGAGGGAATAGCAGTGGAGCTTATCGTGTCACCGGACAGTTTAGTAGTCAGACCCCAGATTGCTTTCACAAATATATCTGGTGTTTTCTTTATGGAGATCCAGTTCTATCCATCTCTTCCCGACGGGGATGCTGGCACCGGCTATACAATGCCCGCTACTGCAACGGTAGGTTTGACGGCTTATTATGGAGCGGAAACCTATGTTTACAAAGAGCTTGATGAAGGCTTCGTTCTGACCCCCGGAGATACTCTTACCGTCTGGCCAATTGATCTATCAGCCTTCGCCGAGAGATCCGGAGGTTCGCAATAATGATAATTGTTTTATCGGCTGAGCCGGAAGCTGGAAGGGGGGAAGACATTGGCATTTGATATTAGAGATCCTCGTATTCTCAGGTTCATCATAGGGATCATCCTTCTTGGAGCTCTCATTTTCAGTTACTTCAACTTCTTTGCTTCTTCAGTATCACAGGAGATAGCAGACAGGGAACAGACCCTGGATATGAAGGAACTGGAGTTAAGACAGCTCCAGGGGCAGACTACAGATGATCTGGCTATGATCGGCCAGAGGATCGAGATGTACAATCAGGAGCTTGAGGAACTGGACAGGTTTCTTCCTAGGCAGTACAACCAGGAGGAAATTTTTGAGATGCTGACAGATTATTCTGCCAGAAGCGGTCTTCAGATCGTCTCTCTTGTTCCAATGCAACCGGTTGCAGACAGCGAGTTTCAGGTTTATGACTGGCAGATCACACTTACAGGACGGTTTCACAGACTTGGTGTGTTCTTCGATCAGTTGACACAGCAGCCAATGATGAGTTCTGTAACAAATCTGCAGGTTCATCAGTTGAAGGCCGCTGAGGGGAAATTTGACAATATTGAGAGTACATTCACTTTCTCGGCTTACATACAGCCATAACAGAAGGAAGGAGGAACAAAAAATGCACAGAGATCTCAAAGTGTTCAAATCAGTTGCACTCACCGTTTCTATCTTCCTGCTTGTGGCGGGGTGCGGGAAAGAACAGATTGAACAGAGTTCGGTTGATTCAGGTGAAACACATCTTGAAATAGCAGAGCAGGAGCCTGTAGCAGGTTGGCTGGATGTGGTGCTCCCGTCTGAGGCAGTGGCAATGGATGCCCATGGAGAAAACATCTGGATCCTTACAGAACAGGGCTTTGTTATGCGATGGAATTCTACAAGCAGGGAGTGGTCCTCTGTGGAAACCGATGAGCCTCTGATGGAAACCAGCAGGGCTTTTGCAATTTCCGCATCGGAAAACGGGGCGGCAGTTCTTGCCAGTGGTGGTCTTTTCATTTTTAAAGATGATCTGGTAACAGAGGTTGAATTTTCAGAAGGTACAGTACCGGAGGGGCTGTGTTATCTCGGGGAAGAGGTAGCTGTTCTTTTCAACGATGGCTCGGTTGCCATTACCGAAGGATCTGCTTCGGAACTTGTAAAGATCGTTGAATCGTCTGTAAAGACAGCAGCTGGAAGTTTCGGTAGCGACCAGAATGTTCTTGTCTGGATAAACACAGATGGAACT
>JAGLQD010000464.1 GCA_023136985.1 Candidatus Sabulitectum sp.
TTGTTACGATAGTTAAAGCCCATAATCTCAGCGTCGTATAGGCGAATATGGCCTTTAGGTATAATCTTTTCACCAAACATTGCCATCTTTCGTGCTCGATCAATCAACTCATCATCATTGGTGGTTACAATTCCGCCTTCTCCGGCAGGCAGATTTTTGCTTCCGTTTAAGCTAAACCCGGCAATGTCACCTAACACGCCGGCGTTTCTGCCTTTGTACTTGGCCCCTGCTGCCTGAGCAGCATCTTCAATGACCTTAAGATTATGCTTTTTGGCGATTTCCAGAATGGCATCCATGTTGCAGATCTGTCCAAAGAGATGAACAGGCATTATTGCAGCAACTTTCTTTCTTGTCTTTCTATGAACAACGCCCCTGTTTGTTATAGCACAGTTGTTGTTAAGCCACTCCTGAAGAAGATCAGGGTCCATGTTGAAGGTATCCGGCAAAATGTCCACGAAGACCGGAGTTCCACCTGCCCTCACAATAGCTCCAGCTGTGGCGAAGAATGTGAATGGTACAGTAATTACAAGCTCATCTCTCTGAAGTCCTATGGCTTGCAGCGCAAGGATCAGAGCATCGGTTCCTGAAGCGCATGCTATGGCATCGGCTGTTCCAGAGTACTGGGCGAATTCCTTTTCGAGAGCCTCCATATCAGGTCCTTTGATAAACCTTGAAGATGCAAGTGCATCTGTAAAAACCTGTGTCAATTCTTCTTTTATGTCGGCGTGCTGACGATTGATATCAAGAAGCGGTACCTGCATTGCCTTGTTCCTTTCGGTATTGATTCAGTGAGCGCCTTTTCCGGTGAGAACCACGAGAACCGTTCTCGCAAGAATCTCCAGATCAAGAAAAAGCGACTGATTCTCTATGTACTGGAAATCGTGTGTGAGCTTTCTGGACACATCCTCCAGAGTGGTATCATACTCCAGGTTAACCTGAGCCCATCCGGTTATTCCCGGTTTCACTGTCAGGCGTTTATCGTAGAACGGGTAAACAGTTCTGAGCTCTTCAATAATTTCAGGTCTTTCCGGCCTTGGGCCAACCACAGCCATATCCCCGGAAAGAACATTCAAAAATTGTGGGACTTCATCAATGCGTGTTTTTCTGATGATCTTTCCAAATCTGGTAACTCTTGCATCATCTTTGCCTGCCCATACCGCACCGGTACCTTTTTCTGCATTGGCCACCATGGAACGGAATTTGAAAATCCTGTATACCCTGCCGCCTTCTCCCGTTCTCTTCTGTCTGTAGAAAACACTGCCTTTTGAATCAATGACGATGAAAAGACTGACAATTATCCACAAAGGCAACCCCAGAACGATAACCATCAGGCTGATCACATAATCACCGGTGGATTTAACCAGTTTCTCCCAGAATGACAGCCTGTCCGGCACAAGCTCCATAAGAGGCTGCCCCAGAATCTGGGTATTGTGCACATGCCCGGCTACAACATCGAAAAGATCCGGGACAAGTTTAACACGGATACCACTTTGAACTGCAGGAAGAAGAAGGCTTAGAATATCATCGTGGAAATTTGAAGCAATTGTGATCAGAAGATCTGTAATGTTATGCTGTTTTGCCAGCCTTGTAATGTCTGCGACTTCACCAAGAGGCTTCTGTACGATGGCAGGATGTGTAACCGGATGAGGAGGGTTGATAAATCCAATCACATTGTATCCCATTGAAGGATTTACCGCAAGATAGTCTTCAAGCTCTTTTGCAGATTTGCCAAGACCTATAACCAGAACATTCCTTCTAAGAAGCTGTTTTTTTGCAAATCGTCTTTCAAGCAACCGGGAAGAACATCTCGCTGAATAAACCAGAAAATTGATAAGGGTAAAGTAAACAAAGAATATCCACCGACCAATGGAAGCCCTTGGCGTGATAAGAAAGGCAAAGAGTGAAAGGATTACGAAACCGGCAACTACCGGTTTAAAGACCATTCTGATCTCATCAGCCCAGCTTCTGTCCCAGTGCAGGCGGTATGCACCGGTAAGAGCAAATATCACCCACCAGTAAACAATTGATACCAGACTGCCGTATATGATTATCTGTGTTGAAATTGGAGAAACACCGGGAAAGATCCCCCATTTGAATTTGATAAGAGCAGAAATATACAGTGCCAGGTAAATTGCTAGTGCATCAAGAAACATGCCTATGAATATACTGATTCTTCTCATTTGTTCTTCCTGAAAAGGTGTTTTCTGAATGTAGAGAAGGCCCTAATGGTTCTACGGCCCTCTGTGGCAGGATGAAGCACTGTCTGCAGAGCCTTATAAAAAAGATACTGCGGTCTGAGATAGAACTTGCGTCTTGCTTCACCACACCAGTTTACAAGGTCCTCAGCAGAAAGACCGGGCAGATCCACAACACAGTTATGAAGACCGTCGTCGGTTAGCCATTTCCTGTAATCCTCGGTTCTCAGCATGCCGGAGGTGCGGTATTCTTCATACAGTCTTGTGCCCGGATAGGCCATAATGGGGAAAAACTGTGCTGTATCCGGCTTCAGGCTGATTGCCATTTTAAGGGTTTCTGCAAGAGTTTCCGGTGTCTCTCCGGGATTTCCTGCCATGAAACAACCGTGAACAAGAAGCCCTGCCTGTCTGGCTCTTTTTGCAAAAGTCAGATTCTGTTCTACTGTTGTTCCCTTGCTGACCCTGTTAAGGATTGCCTGACTTCCGGATTCATAACCGACAATTATCATTCTGCAACCGGCTCTGCGCATTTTTTTCATGGCTTTCAGAGAAAGAGTTGCCCTGGTGT
>JAGLQD010000465.1 GCA_023136985.1 Candidatus Sabulitectum sp.
TCTATCTTTTTCGAATTTTGATGTATCCGTTGATTGCCGCGGCTTCAGCCATATCCAATCTGGTGGCGGGATCCGGAGCCACCGGGCGATTCTTTGAAAGCAGAGAGGAGGTTCGGGGTCTTCTCCGGTCCGCAGGCGGCAGAAGAGGAAGGCTGGCCTGGTCGGTTCTGAGTATGGCTGAGGTTGCAGTGGGCTCATACTCCAGAGATCTGACAGATTTCCCGGGAGTAGATTCCGGAGTAGATAAAGAACAAGCGGTAACGGTGCTGATGGATTCCGGTGAGAACCTTGTTCTTGTCTGGGAAGAAGTCGGGGTTACTCTGATTGGAGCGGTGAAAAGATCTTCTCTTGTGAGATGGAACGGGGAGGGATCAATTACACGGATATCTGTAGGCCTTCCATATTTTGACAGCAGAACTGCTCCGCTGAAAGTGCTTTCAGAGCTCTGGCGATCAGGTGCCAGGGCGGCGGTTCTTCTGGATGATAATCGTCAGCCTGTGAAACTGGTTACAGCAGAAATGATCCTTACCCATTTGATACCGGAGCAATGTGATGACTGATACAAGCCCTCTTACCGGTCTTCCCGGTAATTTATCCATCCGGCAGGAACTTCGTAAACATATGATCAGTGGTGTCGGTACAGTTGCTTATGTTGACATTATTGATTTCAAACCATTCAATGATTACTACGGATTTGCACTTGGAGATTCCGTTATCAGGCGGCTGGGACAGATACTGGAAGAGTCAATTCCTGATTTTTTTGTGGGACACATAGGGGGAGATGACTTCATCTGTATAGGGGACGGCAGTGAATTCACAAGAGGTGTAGAGACTGCAAGACAGAAATTTCGCAGTGTGGCATCGGGTTTTTATACTGCCCGGGACAGAGAATCAGGCGGAATAGAAACTTTTGACAGAGAAGGCAGTTACAAATTGCTTCCTCTGCTGGATATCTCTGTGGTGTTCACCGATCCGAAGGAAAAAGATATTTCTGTTGAGTCTCTGGCAAGGAAAGCAGGCAGAGCAAAAAAACTTCTCAAAGGCGAGCAGATAGTTGAACCGGTGTTTCCCCTTCTGGAGCAGGCTGTTCATTCAGGGTATGGGGTAGAGGGTACGAAAGCTCTTGTGGAAGCATGCGGGGTTTTAAGGGAAGAGGGAGCTGTTACCATCCTGGCCACCATTCTGAATGGGCAATACAGCTGGAAACTCAGAAAAAGTGCTGCGCTGGCTCTGGGGTACATCGGTAACTCAAATTCTAACAAACTTCTTTTGGACGCACTGAATGATTCCAATCCGCATGTGCGTACCCGGGCTGTTGAGGGTCTTGTTTTCTCCATTGGCAGAGAATCAGGAAAGCTGCTTGTGCCTTTGCTGGATGACAGCTCCACCTGGGTCAGAAGGGCTGCTCTCAGAGGGATAGGATATGCCGGGTGGGACCAGGGACTTCATTTTCTTAGAGATCGTGCCACAGGCAGAGCTCCTGGAGCAGCCATAAATACTTCCCGGGAAAGAACCGCAGCACTGGATGGTATTTCCATGCTTGCCCCTGCTTCTGAAGCGGGATTTCTCGCAGGTCTCTGCACAGAAAAAGGATACTTTCCCGGAGATGCTGCATTCAAGACGCTGTGTTCAGTTGGAACTGATGTTGCAGCTTGTGAGGTTTTGCGAAGAAACGATACAATCCCAGGGGTACTCAATCTCACCGGCATGAACCACTCAAATTTGAGAAAGCTTGAGGCTTTAGCTACAAGATCTCTTGGGAACGGTGATTCAGCATTATCCGGGGCTTTAAGATTTCTGGAGGGTTTTTCGCTGGATTTCAATCAGTCCACCATTGCTGAACTTAAAAAATACCTTGGAGTGCTCTCAGGAGATATGTTCCGAAGACTGGTGATTCTTCTGGACAGTCGCAGTGTACCAGCTGACAGATCCTGTATTGCAAGAGTTGCCAGCAGAATTGATTCGGGGCAGATGATAGGAACATCAGCTCTCAGCGCATTTCTGGGATGGGTTGCACGAAGAGGAGGTGTTTCTCCCGGAAGTCTTCTAAAGTCTTTCCTGAGAGGCGATAGAAGGGCTGTGGCAGCCTCTGCTGCTCTGGCTGTACGCACTCTTGCTTCGAGGGACTTGACGCGGATGCAAAATGGAGAGACAATTAGCTAGTCGTTGTATTTTTGGAAGGTGATTAATGAGCGAAACAGTACGAGAGTTACTTGCGCAGCTGCGAATTACTGATGAGCCTCAGCTTTCTGCTTTTCTGCCCGACTCCGAGGGGCAGAATGTAATACTCAGGAATCTTCCCTGTGCTCTTATCGTGTTGGACACTGATGAGGGTATTGTGATGGAGCTGAACGATTACGCCCTTGATCTTTTCGGGGTGCAGAGGTTCTCTCTGATCGGCAAGACTCTAAAATCCGTAGGCCTTGCAATGGAAACAAACAGTGATTCTGCCCAGGCATCTCCGGGAAATCCTCTTCAGGGGTACATTAAAGATTCCAGTGACACTTCCATTCCAGTTCTCCAACTTCAGAGAAGGGTAAGATTGAATGGTCGCAAGGCAGACATAATTCTCATCATCGATTCCACCCTGCTCGGGGGGAATCGAACAGCCGAGGCCAGTTTCGATCTGTTTAAGAGAGCGCTTTCAGAGTCGAATACTGCGTATGTCTTTGCCAGTATTACAGGAGGGGCTCTTGAAAGGGATCTGGAAGTTGTAGAGTTCGGCGGTGATCTTCCAGAAGGGCTCACAGAAAATATTTCTGCAGGAGCATCGGTATCTGATATGCTTACTCCTGTTAATGCAGCAAGAGTGGTTGAGAATGCCATAATTCTTTCCAGGAATGGCGGCGAAAAGAAACTGGAGCTGAAGAACTTCCGGTCGTTGAAAATGTATGCAGATCCCACAGGACAGGTTCTTCTTGTTTTCCCGCCGGAGAATAAGGAAAGAAAAACTATAAGAGCAATTACATCCCAGCTGAGTTCCGGAATGCGAAGAACCGTACTCTATATTGCCTCAAGTGCCACAGCAAGGAATTCAGGCAAGGAAATGCTGGAGATGATAGGTTTTCATGTTACAGAATTGGAATCGCCGGCAAGTGCCGGTATCATTCTTGATGAGAACCCGGGAAGATTTCAGTTCGTTGTCTGCGAAGGTTTCGCCGAGGACCCTGACCTGATCGGTCTGGCTGGAGATCTTGATGCTGCCGGAATCGGCCTTGTACTGGTAACAGATGACGACTTTGATTACACAGGTGATCTGAGAGTGGTGAAGATCGCACCTCCTTTAAGCATTAACCTTCTTGCCGCTGCGGTTTCCAAGGTCAGCAGCTGAGTTTTGTAAATAAAACACGGATGGGTTTTGTTTTATGGGCAGATTGAATGCGGTTAACTGAGTGTTACCGCATGGGTTGGTACCGGAGGAGGGACTTGAACCCTCACACCTCGAAAGGTAACGGATTTTGAGTCCGTCGCGTCTGCCATTCCGCCACTCCGGCACTTAAGTAAGGTGGAATGTAATTCATACAGAACCTTTCGGCAACCTTGACAGAATAGCGGAAAACCGGTAAATTTCGCGTTCAATGGGCCCATAGCTCAGTTGGCTAGAGCCACCGGCTCATAACCGGT
>JAGLQD010000466.1 GCA_023136985.1 Candidatus Sabulitectum sp.
TTGGTTTCATGGCAGAGGACAGAATAAACTTGTCCGCGACTATTTCAACTGATGTGTTCAGAACATGATCCCGCACTGTTACCTTTATTCCCTTTTCAGAGTTGGTAACAACAGGCTTTTCTTCAACATCGTATCTGATAAAGATCACTCCAAGAGATCTTGCCTCCTGGTAGTATTTTTCGTTGAAACCATAAGTTCTGATATCACGGTAGAGTACATACACATTCAGCTTCGGATTGAGTTTTCTCAGACGAATCGCGTTCTTAACCGCCTGTGTGCAGCAGACTCTTGAGCAGTACGGGTGTTCATCATCTCTTGACCCCACACACTGGATCATCACCACGCTTTTAAGCTTTGAATACTCTTTTTCTTTCTTTTCCAGATCCTTCTCAAGCTCAAGCTGAGTTATCACTCTCTCTTCCGTAGAACCGTACATATATGATTCAGGAGCTGTTTCCACTGCGCCGGTTGTAATAACAATTACTCCGTGCTCATAATCAACTATGCCGCTCATATCTATTTCTTCACCCTCAACTACTTCAGCATCAGGATCGATCTCGGGGATCGGCCCCTGTATGGTAGTGAGGTAATTGCCAATATAGCCATCAATTGACATCACTGTAGAGCCTGTATAAACTGTGATCCTCGGATGGTTCTTTACCTTGTCTGACACTTCTTTCAGGTACTCGCTTACAAGTTCACCATCTGGTTTTCTTACAAGTCGAAGCAGGTTTCCACCAAGGGATTCCTCCCTTTCAATCAGAGCAACTTCAAAGCCCTGATCTGCAATTGACAGCGCTGCGGTCATTCCTGCAAGGCCTCCGCCAACAACAAGCCCCTTCTGAACTACATCAAGGGCTATGGTGTGAAGAGGTTTCAGTAGTCTGGCTTTCCCCACAGCGATCCTTGTAAGAATCTTTGCCTTTCTTGTGGCTTCTGCAGGGTTATCCCTGTGCACCCAGCTGCACTGGTTTCTGATGTTCGCCATGTTGAACAGATACGGGTTGATCCCTGCTTCCCGGATGGTTTCCTGGAAAAGAGGTTCATGGGT
>JAGLQD010000467.1 GCA_023136985.1 Candidatus Sabulitectum sp.
TGAGATCACCTATGCGAATCCTATTCAGATCAGGGCATGGCTTCTGGGTTTGTACAATGATGGCCTGGAGGGTGTGGTTTTTGTCGGAGACATTCCAGTTCCATGGTCGTGTACAGTGGATCGCGGGGCAAAATCAAATGAAACATTTCCCAGTGACTATTTCTACATGGATCTTGATGGTACCTGGGAAGACAACTGGATTGGATACCCCGGAATAGGAACAGCAGGCCAGGACAGTATCTATGATGGCTGGAGCGGCGAGCTTTTCCCGGAGATATACACTGGCAGAATAACCACAAGCGTGCTTATTCTTGGCAATGAGTACGATCTGATCAACGATTACCTTGCAAGACTTCATGAATGGAGGCTTGTGGGAGATCCCGAGCCCAGAGCTCTCTGCTATGTTGATGATGACTGGGCAGGCTGGGGTAACAGTTACCGTTCAGCCATGGAAAACCTCTATGACGATGTAGAGCTGGTCAACCTTCCCACAAGTGCTACTAACGGTACTGATTACAGAGAGAACAGACTTCAGGAAGGCTACACCTGGATCAGCCCGTTTGTTCATTCCAGCGCTACAATGCACCAGTGGAGTCCGGGGCCTAGCACCACAGCGGGACACATCTGGACCGATAACCCTCCTTCCAGGTTCTTTAATCTTTTCGCCTGTTCCAACGCCCGCTTTACAAGCAACTGGTGCATGGGTTGCGCTTATGTTTTTGGAACTGACTACGGTCTTGCTGCTGTGGGCAGTACAAAGAGCGGAGCTATGCTTCAATTCGCCCAGTTCTATACACCTCTTGGAGAGGGAGAAAATTTCGGAAGTGGCTACAAAGCATGGTGGACCCACATCATCAGCGGTGGTTTCAGCCAGTCCGAGCAGTACTGGCATCTCGGAATGGTTGTTATCGGTGATCCCACAATAATGCCGGCAATGCACATGCTGGGTATTGAAGACGGAACACCACCAGCCGTACCTGCCATTCACTTCAGTGCAAACCCTGCAACGGGTGCTGTTACAATAGTTTCGCAGGGTGTGTTTACCGTCCACGACATGACCGGTCGCGAAGTGGCTGGTGGATATCACAGTGAGACCTTCACAGGCCTCAAGACCGGTGTTTATCTTGTAAGGGCAGAGAACAACGGAGTTGCAGTTGTTGAGAAACTCTGTGTTATAAGGTAGTTCAGTAAATTATGGGGATGGGGTCTGTACAGGCTCCATCCCCCTTGTTTGCAGTTCTGTTCTAATGGATCCAAGAAGTCTTTGAATCTCCGACTGTTTCGGGAGGGTAAGGTGCTGGTGCAAATCTGTTACGGCAAAAAGAGCGATGGCAAGTTCAGCGGGAACATCGGCTTTGGCTGATTCGGCAAATTTTGCGGAGACGCACCATATGGAAGCAGCCTCTTCCATGGAAACAGGTCGACATTGGATTGAAAGCCGGAGACACAGCTCTGAGGCATGGAGTAATCCACCAGGGGGCAGGGCACACATGGTTTCTGAAATTCTTTCCCGGGAGTTAGTAATAACTCTTGAAATAGCTACGGCAGTATCAGGGTCCATTCCCTCGCTCTGAATGGAATTCAGCGCAAACAGATATCTGTCCTGGAAGTGAATGTTCCCGGGAATCAAAAGAGTTGCTTTCGCCCATGCAGAATAGCTGTCTCTTCCAGCAGCTGACAGTGCGGAGGCTCGCAGCTCCCACCCCCGGTAGTATTCAGGGTATAGGTTAATAAACTTCTCTGAGTCTTCCAGTGCAGCAAGAATCATGTTGTTTCGCAGATGTGCCTGTCCTGATGCCAGAAAAACTCGTTCCTCCCAGGGAATACGCCTGGCTGCCAGCTCCAGATCACCTAACTGGTCTGTTCCAGTTCTACCCAGTGCCAAGTAGCCTGTGATTACCGTGAAACACCAGAAGAGAGAGAAGAAAA
>JAGLQD010000468.1 GCA_023136985.1 Candidatus Sabulitectum sp.
AATGCCTCCATTGCAATCTTTGACTTGCACGGACGCCAGGTGGAAAGTGACAACTTCCAGGAATCCTGGACATGGAATTCTTCTGCTCCTGCAGGCACATATGTGTTCGTCATCAGAGATGATCAGGGAGCATCTGCCACACTGGAGCTTGTAAAGATATAAAGAGTTGAATTCATTGATGAAAACCCGGAGAGCCAGCTCTCCGGGTTTTCTATTGACAAAGAAAAGCGCTCCATATTTTCCTACTGGTCTTACCACTAAACCTTTCCATATCCATGCTGATTTCACCTGAAACACTTGAGCTTGTCTTGTTTCGAGAAACTTCATATTTTACAAAGTGAGTACTGTAGGTGATTGAGATTTTCTTCAAGGAGGTGTTTTGTGCGCAAGGTACTGTTTGTTTTGCTCGTAATAGCAGCTGCAGCATCAGCCAAAGCAATCATAACAACCCTGGATGCTCCTGATACAAATATATCGGGTCTTGCATGGGGTAATGGTTCGCTCTGGGCTATGGATGCTGTTACTGACTACGTATATGAACTGGATCCTGAAACTGGTGATGTGATAAGTAGTTTCTACTTCGATCATGTTGCCACAATTGTTCCAACCGGCCTTGCCTATTCCGAGAACCTCAACATTGTTTACTGCGGAGGCTGGTATCTGACCAACGGTTATGTTTTCAAATACACACCCACCGGCACCTATCAGGGCATGATAGATATGTGTGGTGGTTGAGGAAACCCTGTCTCGTCGGTGACGGGACTCAGTGTTAGCAATAATCACATTTTCCTTGGTTCAAAAACTCAGAACCGAGTTTACTATTACGCACTTCCGGGAATTACATCAATACAGCTATTTTCTTTCTTAACGGGATACAGTGAGACTTGCGATATCGCTATAAATGCTGCTGACAGCCTCGCCTGGGTCGCTTCAGAGAATACCAGTATTGCTGTGAAATGCTACAATAGCAACAACACAATGGTTGACTACATCGATGTCAGTCTTATCCCTAATGCCAGAGGATTAGCCCTTGATCCCAGCGGTTATCTCTGGATCAGTGATATTGATGCAGACAAGATCTATCAGGTTGATCTAACAGAGGGTATTGAAGAAGGTGATGATGGTATTCAGGGGCTCAGTGTAGTCCCATCAGCCAACCCCTTCAGCGGTGCAGTTACAATTCAGGCACCTGGAGTGAATGCCTCCATTGCAATCTTTGACTTGCACGGACGCCAGGTGGAAAGTGACAACTTCCAGGAATCCTGGACATGGAATTCTTCTGCTCCTGCAGGCACATATGTGTTCGTGA
>JAGLQD010000469.1 GCA_023136985.1 Candidatus Sabulitectum sp.
TGAGCATTCCAGCAACATACTCGGCTGTTTTCTGCTGTGTCACATAGACTATTGCCGAGCCATGTGGTTTACCTGTCAGAACTTCCAGGAGGTGTGCATCTTTGTCTTCCTGCATCACAGGATGAACACGGAGAAAGAGGTTTTTCCGATAGAAGCCGGTTTGAAAAACACTCTGACCGGGAATGCCAAATTTGCTGCACATGTCGGTTATTACATTTGCAGTGGCTGTGGCAGTTAACAGCAATACTTTTGAAATGCTGAATTCCCTGGTGAATTTAGGTATTTTCAGATAGTCCGGTCTGAAGTTGTGCCCCCACTCGGAAATACAGTGTGCCTCGTCCACAACCAGAAGTGATACATTCATCTGTTTCAGTTGTGTTCTGAACCGCTCGTTTTTAAATCGCTCAACAGCTATCAGCAAAATTTTCAGGTTCCCATTCCTGGCAGCTTCAAGAGTGTTTTTGTAATCATCGGAACTCATACCTGAATCAAGTTTTGCCGCGGCAATGTTTTTTGATTTTAAAAAATCAAGCTGATCTTTCATCAAAGACAGGAGTGGAGAGATCACCAGAGTCATTCCAGGTTCCAGAAGAGAAGGCAGCTGATAGCACAAAGATTTACCGGCACCGGTGGGGAAGATAGCAATGCTGGAATTGCCTGCCACAAGGTTGGTAATTACCTGTTCCTGACCGGGTTTGAATTCGCTGAATCCGAAAGTGTCTTTAAGAATGCTGTGAATGGCAGACATGTCCTTGATCTCCTTTGTTCTTTTCATAATCAAATATGAAGAAAGTATACAGCAAGTCAAAAGTGTAATGAAATGACATTAAGTGGTACCAGTTAATGTGATGTGAGCCACAAAACAGTACAACTTTTTGGAAAACAGAGAATAAGTGGTACCACATATTCGGAGAATCTCGAATTTATGCCATCACTTTAGTGATCCGGTTGCCGGGTTGAATGTGGTTTTACTTCGTCTGCCGACTCTCTTTGTGGGTCAATCTTCCAATTCCAGAAAGAGTACTCTGGGAAACAGGTCAGGGTCAACTACATTGGCTAGAATGCCGTATTGATCCGCATGGAATAGGATGTCGGAGCTTGCTTCCGGTTCCTGGAATGATGCTGTGTGAACCAGATTCCCTTCTGAATCCCATACATCAAACAGGCAGCCTTCGGTTTCCGGATCTCCGCCAAGCCGTTCAATCCACAGATTACTGTCTTCGTCAACTCCAACCAGAGAAATCATCTGATGATACGGGCAGGGCTCATAGCCACCGGTGTATGCCTGATCTTCTACTGCACGCTCTTCGAATAATACGATCTCTTCTTCAATCTCCTCTTCTGTCTTGGCTATTCGAGGTAGATCAGAGCGCTGTATAGAGCCAGTAAGCTCTCCTGATGCAGAGTAGATGGAAACAGAATATTCAGTGTTGTCCATGGTGAGATAGAATGTGCCGTCGGGAGCAGCAGTGTAATGCATCATTTCAATCTCGGTGTACAATTCTGGGGCTGGCCATTCCCACTCTCTTCTGTTGAACACCACAGAGGGAGCTGAATTTTCGTCAAACCTTACAAAGTTCACAGCAAAAAGAATCTGACCCTCTCCCATCTGCAGATCAAGCATGGCACCTGCAATTGAAGTTGAATCAACCGGAAACATCAGGTGGGGCACATATCTGTCTGTGGTGAAATAGCTGCCCAGATAATCTCCTGCAGTGCTGAATTCCATAACTTCCCGCTTGCCTTCATCCGCTACAAGGATCTTTCCATCCGGCAGGCAGCAGAGTGATTGCGGGAAGATCATCTCTCCGGGGCCTTCGCCTGCACGACTGATCAATGTTACTTCTTCCTGATTCACCCTTCTTACCAGCATAGCTGCCCTGTCCAGTATCAGTACGGAACCGTCAGGATGATAGCAGCAATCGGCTATGCTGCCTATCATGTTCAAAGAATCGCCCATCTCGACACCGTAGGAACCGGTTGACACAAGTTCATAGTGAGGAATGGAAATAGTGGCTTCACTGGATTGGTCTGCGGTTGCAGGGGCGTCGCTACACGAAGTGGAAAAGAGCAGAGATGCAGAAATAACTGCCATGCCGATTTTGTTTTTCACTTGTAGTCCTCCGGTTTGTCGTTTAAAGATCACAGTCTTTCAGATATGCCTCTGACCACTTCCTGCCGGTGAGGTCGGTTGTGTGGTGAACCAGTTCATTGTTCGGGTCACCATATTTCTCTGCAAGCTCTCCCCAGGAAATTTCTGAAAGCAGCTTTACTGGCCTGGGCGGGTTGTTCAGATATGCTTCATAACACTGGTGTATGCTTTCTTTATTCAGGTTTCCCAGAAGAACCTGATTCTTGTAATCATGGAATGGATCTCCGTCACATCCTCCACCGTAGTACACATTAAGATCTTCATCAATATCCAGGTAAACAACACCGCAGATGTGGTTGTGAGCTTTTCTGGCCTGGAGGTCTGGACTTGCAACAATGTTTTCAATCAGCTGTTTCTCGGTGATCCAGCCACTGGTACCTTTCAGCAGGTGTTGGATATGCTGCATTTTTACTCTGCTGGTGTCTTTGGCCCTGCCCTGAGATTGAGCAAGCATCCATCCAAAGGGGCTGCAGGCTGTGCCAATTTTTTCTACTTCTGATTTTGTGTTTTCATAACTGGCTGCATTTTCTCTGTTCAGGATCATCCCGGCAAACCAGTCGATGCCGAATTGCTCGGCTTTTTGAACGGTTTTTACCAGGTCGTTGTAAGCACCTTTCCTGCCCGCCAGCATGTCGTGGTCTTCACCTACTCCGTGGAAGGTCAGTCTGATTCCATCGAAGCCCATATCCTTCAGAGCAGCCCAGTTCTTGTCAGAGAGCCTTGCCAGGCCGTACCCGTTGGTGGGGAACCATGACTGATCATAGACGAGACCCTTTTCCACCTGGTATTTCACGATGTTCATAAAACCCGGATGCAGAGTCGGCTCATCGTAGTACAGAGGAAAGACCTTTGCCCCGGTTTTTTCTTTAAGTTCTGCAAGGCTGTCCAGAACATTAAGTACAACTTCTTCATCCATGAACCTGCCCTCAGGGCTGCCGTTGCAGAAGCAGTGCCAGCATTTATTTACACAGGGTGCTGCATGAACTCGAACAAATATTAATTCTGCCATCAGTTGTCTCCTTTGCTCTTATGGCTCAGGAAGGTGCGTTTATCCAGACTGGAAAATCAGATCAAAAGTGGGAACACATAAGTGCGACACATATTATGGGAATGCTTCAGATTGCTTTCTATGGTGGAACAGAGTCAGTTGATAATTATTATCTTTATTATTGCTGCTTACCATTGTCAAATATATGACCAAGTGAAAGATACTGAACAGTCTACCAAAAGTCAAAAAGTGTAAATTGTAGATAGGCTATTTTATCACTCGTGTTAATACATTTATACATAAGATATTTCCAGATCTATAAATGAATACAGGCAATGAGGATTTTCTGTACTGCAGCCGGTTTGTGGATTCATTTATCAGGTCTGTACTTTCGAATGTTTTGGCTTTAGAATACCGCTTGAGAAGTTTCATGAAATAACTAGAAAGAAACCCAGTTAGGTGGTTTTGATGTTTAGTGCGATTTTGTTTACTGTTGCCGTTCTTGGGTTTGGCCCCTGGGAATGTCTCGGGCCCGAGGGAGGAGCTGTCTATGCTCCTGTTCAATCCCCATCGGATACTCAGAAGATCTGGGCTTTGTCCGACTCTGACCCGGCTTTCGTCTACTATTCTTCTGATGCCGGTGCCACCTGGGCAA
>JAGLQD010000047.1 GCA_023136985.1 Candidatus Sabulitectum sp.
TGATTCCAGTGCTATTATCGGATATACGATTTTACTAATGATATGAACGAGAGGTACACTATGGCTATAAAAAATTACGCGCTGATAATTACTCTTCTTCTTTCCGCTGTCTCAGCAGCGCAGATACCATCCGGCTATTACGATTCTGCCCAGGGGCTGTCCGGGGAAACCCTTCAGTGGGCTCTTCACAACATCATTGATAACCATACTGTAATAAGCTACGATGCCGTAAAGAACGCATTTTTCACTACAGATGACAAATACGGGAACGAGCAAATAGTCTGGGATATGTACTCTAACCAAAACTATACGCTCGGCGATGATTTTGGCGGCTCTGCAAATCAAGAGGGTATTGGTTACAACAGAGAACACTCCTGGCCGTCGAGCTGGTTTGGCACTGCTTCTCCTATGTACACTGACCTTTTTCACATAGTTCCAACAGATATCTATGTGAACAACAGAAGAAGCAACTATCCTTATGCGGAAGTGGGCAGTACCACCTGGGTATCGCAGAACGGAAGCCGGCTGGGCTACTCTGTAACCCCCGGTTACTCCGGAATGGCTTTTGAACCCATCGACATATACAAAGGTGATTTCGCCAGGAATTATTTCTATATGGCCACAAGATACAAGGGAGAAGATGCAGGATGGACTGGCAGCGCCATGGCCGATGGTGCTGATCTTGAAGACTGGGCGGTAGAAATGCTTATGGACTGGCATCAGAGCGACCCGGTGAGTGACAAGGAGCTGGACCGTAACAATGCGGTTTACGCCATTCAGAACAACAGGAATCCTTTCATTGATCATCCTGAGTATGTGCAGTACATTTACGACCCGTCCGGTGTGAACCATGGAGCTGAGCCAGGTCTGTTCTTTTTCAAGATCTCGCCAAACCCGTTTAAATCAAATGCGGTAATCAACTACAGACTGTCGTTTGATGAAACAGTTTCATTGAATATCTACGATGTAAGCGGTCGACTGGTTTCCACTCTGCTTGATGGTAGTCATGACGCAGCAGGTGACCATCAGACTGTATGGTACAGTGGTGCCGCATCGGTCTCACCGGGCATCTACTTTGCAGTTCTGACCACCGCTTCTTCCAGCACCGCTTTAAGGATGGTTTGCACAGGTCAGTGATTTGAACCCGGATGGTTATTTATTGCCTCCTAAACATTCATCGCAAAAGTGTGACCCTCAAGCGGCGAGTCCAGGGTTATCACCAGCGGAAGATATTGATACGGAGTGTAATCCCTCAATAGATCATCAGCGTTAACCGGAGTAGTGTGTTCTAGCCATAATGTCTATAAGACTTGACATTGTGTCTATGATAAACTACATTTCTAGAGAAGGGAGTTGAAGTGAAACTGAAGAACAGGCTCCGGGTTCTCCGTGCGGAGAAAGAAATCAGTCAGAAACACCTTGCGGATGAGGTAGGCCTCAGCAGGCAGACGGTGAATTCAATTGAACGTGGAAAATTCAACCCTTCGATTGTTACGGCGTTGAAAATCGCAGAGTTTTTTGATATTCCTGTTGACGAGGTATTCAAGCTTGAGGAGGAAGAGTGATATGAAATCAATAAAGGGGAATAACATTATAGGATCCGCAGTTAACCTTGGCTTTGGGATTCTATTCGCTGTACTGAGTTTGTTCTGGGATAAAAATATACTTGTAAACGGCCATTACCTTTACATTCTGGGAATTTCAGCTTTGCCATTATTCATTTCAATATTTTTTATCGACAGGGGTTACAAACCTGATGAACGAGAAGAATACTTAGAGAGAAAAGTAGTTTCATATTCATGGAGAGTGATTCTTATATCTCTCTTCGGTATGTATGGGTTGCTGCGTAAACATGACCCAACTGCAGAATGGATCATTGCTCTGGTGTGTATTGCTCTGATTTCAAAAGGCGGTTTCGGGCTGTATTTCTTCATTCGGGAATAGTCAGCTTCTAATTCCCAGAGAGTTCTATTATCACCTGACGTACATTCTCTCCAGCGGGGAACCATGTTGGAAATCACAAGCCAGCCCAGTAATCTCACTTGATATTTACAGCATTTCTGGGAGAAGAGTGATGTCTGATGGGGGCTCTCTGGATGCCTCGGGAACACTTCAGAAACAACAGGGAGCGTGACCGAGTAAGCAACAATTCCGGAAACAAGGCGCTACCGCTTAATGCCTATTCCCGGACAAACTTTTAGTGCCTGTTTGTTGATACGAAATTATAGTAATGTATTCCAGAGAGGCAGGTATTATTATGCTGGTTTTTCTTTGTGTTCTTTGCACTGCTCCAGTTCTTATGGAAGCGGAAATGGTATGTGATGGCGGGTCACCAATTGTTATTGGGGACTACGAGAACCCATGCCCGATATACGCAGACTGGGATGGCGACGGTTTGAAAGATCTGATCATAGGGGTCGCCCTTTGTTACACCGATCTTTACGGTTCAAGATACCGTTACTACAGGAACCTCTCCGGTGGCGGAGATCCTGTATTCGATGGCTGGGAGTATCTTCTCGGCTCGGACGGGACCCCTCTTACCACAGGGTTGAATAATTCCCAGCAATGAGGAGTCTGCGCAGGAAGTCCACAGGTTGTGGACTGGGACGGTGACGGGCTGAATGATCTTGTAGTTGGGCAGGGAAGCAACAGTTCAGGAAGTGTTCAGGTTTTTTCCAACAATGGTAACGGTACAGTTTCTGATCCATTTTATGTATATATCGAATCAGGAGAACCGATAAAATCCAGCAGTGGTTCAGCTTTCATACAGATTCTTGATTTTGTACCTGATGGAAGGTTTGATCTGCTGGTCGGTATGGGCTCTTCAACAAGCTCAGAGTATACACTTGTATTCGAGAACGATCCTGACACCTGGGTTCCACCGTATAACCCGGTATTTCTGGAGCCGGACACCCTTACCAGTGTCGGAGTTAAGATCAATCATGGCCCTTCCTGCTCGTGGATAGGAGATCTTGATAACGATGGTTTTCCCGATCTTGTAGTCTCCGATTACCACAAGTGTTTCTTCTTCTATCAGGGAACAGGTCCCATGGGAACCATGGATTTTGCAGAGCAGGATACTCTTCGCACTCCGTCGGGTGTTATTGTTACCGGAGATACACCCCACCCGTGTCTGTGTGACTGGGACGGTGACGGTGATCTGGATCTTCTTACCGGGAACAACTACTACCCCGACACTCAGCGGTCCAGCAGCGGCATCTTCCTTTTTAGGAATACCATTTACGCCGGTGTTGACCCACAGGTACCCCAACCGCAGGTGCAAATTGAGATAGCAGTTACTTCCCCAGTTGTGAGTACGGTGGAAATTACCGTTGAAGAAAGTATCTCAGGCCCGTTTCTTCTGAGTATTTTCAGCATTGACGGTAGAAGAGTTTATAGCAGAGAGTGTTTTATAGAGGGTTCAGGCATGTTTCACCAGCAGTTGGATGTAACTTTTCTTCCTCCGGGCTTGTACACTGTAGTGGTTGAAGCGGGGAAGAGCACTGCCAGTACAGGTTTTGTGATTCTGCCTTAGTTATTCATTTTTCAGTGCAAGGTATTTCTTTACAGTTTCTGTTGCAGCCTGCCAGGTGGTGGTGGCAATGAAATGTTTGAAGCCAAGTTCAGTATTGATACTGAGAATGGAGTTGTTAGAGTCACTATTTCCGGCTCGAATTAATTCTGCCTGTGGCAGCTCACGCATAATTCTTTCAAGCATCTCACCCTTAAGCCTTCTTCCAATACCTCTGCCTCTGAAGTCAGGCAGTACCGCGGTGTATCCCTGAGAAAGAATGGAAGGCCGGGAAGGCGACCAGGTAATTTCGGTGAGGCCTGTCAGCTTGTTGTTGTGAACAGCCCTGGTGTAGACGATGATTCTTTTTCTGCCCCCGGCAAGACATTTCTTTTCGCCCAGGAGTACATTTTCCGGAGTGAACCTGTACCTTTCTGCTTCAGATCCTTCGGTTTGAGGTTCTGCATCATAAACCGTCTGGTAGAAGTCTGCTATCTCTTGAATGTGTTCTTGGGGAATTCTGCCTCTCCATTCATTTACAACTATTTTCTATTCAGATTCATCAGGGTGATCAAGCCACCGGCGGATAATGTTCTGGTCCAGATCTTTCAGCAGTAATCGATTCTGGTGACTTTTCAGAACGGTCTCAGCTCCAACACTTTTAAGAAAAGCCGCTCCGGCTTCACATCGATCATTAGAGTGCGCCCGTAGAAGAGTTCTGCCAGAGATCTCTGCTGTTTCTGTTATTAATCGCATGAATTGATTTCCCAGCCCCAGGCGACGATAAGGTTTGAGAACATCAATGGTGAACATGGCCGTTTCACTGTTCAATTGCGTTCTGGAAGTGTAGGTCATACATTGGCCGATCATGACTTTCCCGGAAGAATCCCAGGCTACCCAGTCTCTGCATTCGTAGATGTTATCGAAAGCCAGTCTGTTCTGAACAAGTTCGTTAAAGCAGAACACAGGGTCTTCCGGAAGAATCTCGAGTCGCATGGCAGCTTTGAGAACATACCATGCTTTGATCTCCCGTTTGCCTGCTGAACCGGGGGAGAAAGGAAGAATACTGAAATCAACTTGCATGTTTTCCTCTGGAGTTTAACGGTTTTGTTTCTAAAATACAAACAGCATTTTATGTAAGATACTAAAGAAAACCCTACACGGATTCTGTTACCGGCTGCGAGTCTTTTCATTCTCTGTTTTACAAAGAAGCAAAAAATTCAGTTTGAGCTGAATTAATTCAGAGTTATATAACAAGACAAATATTCAGGGTGGGCTTATACAATGGGAAAATGGCTACTGATTGAAACAGTGGATCAACTTGATGCTGTATCTGCAGAGTTGTTATCAGCAGAGATAATGGCGGTGGATACGGAAACAACAGGGCTTGATCCGCGCACATCAAAACTGAGATTAATTCAGATAGCTGTTGAAGGCAATGCAACAATGATCTTCGACTGCTTTAAGCTGTTACCGGAAGCAGCAGAAAAGATCTCTGCAATACTTACATCACAGTCGATAAAAATATTTCAGAATGCCAAGTTTGATCTGAAGTTCTTAAGAACGGAAAATATCTCAGTTTCCGGATGGATCTTCGATACCATGCTTGCTGCCAGGCTGCTTAGAACATCAGGTGGACCGAGAAGTGCCGGGCTGGCTTCTCTTGCAAAGCACTACCTGGGCCAAGTCTTGTCTAAAGAGGAACAAAAGAGTGATTTCTCTTCACAGCTAACCACAAATCAGCTGAATTATGCCGCAAAGGATGCCGAAATACTGTTAGAGTTGAGACACCAGTTATTGGATGAAATAAAGAAACACCATTTGATTGAAGTCGCCCGCTTAGAATTTGCCTGTGTATATGCAGTGGCATCAATAGAATATGACGGAATCTATCTGGACAGAAAGAAGTGGTCTGCCTTGCGCCTGGAAACAGAACAGGCAGAGGCAGAGGCTCTTGCAGAACTATATCCCTTCATTGGTTACCCTGCAGTGCAATTAGATCTGTTTGGCCACCATAAAAGCTATGGGCATAACGCAAACAGCACCAAACAGGTTCTGAGAATGCTGAATGATAACGGTATAGATGTAGAGAACACGTCGAAACACAGCCTGGCTCATTACAGCCAGCACCCAATTGTTGTTTCCCTGTTGAAATACAGAACAGCCTCTAAGGCTCTGTCGAGTTTTCTGCATTCGATACCCAGACAGATAAACAGAGCCACTGGAAGACTGCACCCGCACTACAGCCAGATAGGAGCATGGAGCGGGCGTATGAGTTGCGGCGGGCCTAACATTCAGCAGATCCCCAGAGGAGAGGCTTTCCGACAGTGTTTTGCAGCACCACCGGGTAGAAAACTGATAATTGCGGATTATTCGCAGATTGAGTTGCGAGTCATAGCACAGATATCAGGTGATCCCAGAATGATAGAGGCATACAGAAACGCTGAGGACCTTCACCGATTGACAGCGGCACTGGTTCTTCAAAAACAGATAGGAATGATCACGAAGACAGAGAGACAGGCAGCAAAAGCAGTGAATTTCGGGCTGGTATTCGGCATGGGTGCAGCCGGACTGAAGGCTTATGCACTTGAAACCTACGGTGTAGAGATGTCTATGGATGAGGCAGAGTTGTTTAAGAGAAGATTCTTCGCAGGATACAGAGGATTAGATTTATGGCACAAAGAACTGCAAAAAAACAAACCTGGCACCTCCAGGACACTGGCAGGCAGGAAACACACATACAGCAGAGAATCTGGAATGTCTATTCGTTACAATACCCCGGTGCAGGGCACCGCAGCAGACATATTAAAAAACGCTCTTGGTATGTTGTATGTGGCACTGAAGGATACAAATACATCCATAATAGCTGTGATACATGATGAGATCGTGCTGGAGTGTGATGAATCAGAAGCAGATGAAACCGCACTGCTGCTGAAAAACACAATGGAAGAAGCCGGTTCCAGATATATGAAAGATGTACCGGTTGTTGCAGAGGCCTCCATAGCAGACAGTTGGGCGGGGAAGTAGCCGGACTTTGCTATTCACACTGTCACCTGGAAAATGGTGACCCTTGTGTGCAAAAGTTCGAACTGCTTTACTGAAAGTCTGAGAAGGGTTGCAGAGCTTTGAGTAGCTGATTCAGGTCTCTGGAAGCAACAAGCCAGATCCTTTCAGTAAGGACTTCTCCATAGTCATGAGCTATTATGCTTCTCAGTCCAACTATTGCTTCCCAGGGGATTTCAGAAACGTTGTCCTTGAAACTCCTGGAAAGTCTACGGGCTGCTTCTCCTATGACAAGAAGCTGTCTTTCAACAGCATATCTCAGCAGCTTGCTTTCCGAAAATTGCCGGAAGTCGCTTCCTTCGATGAAGCTGATAATATCTTCTCCTGCGGAGATGATATCCAGAATGAGAGCTTTATCCCTATCTTCAGGAAGCATACAGGAGTACTCTTTCATTCATAATCCGTTTTCTGCGTACAGGATTCTTCAAAGCATTCTGCTCCAGGAGATCAATATGGGTTCCTGTTATTAACTCAAGCTCTAGCTTCAATTTAAGAACATCCAGATAACTGAGTTGCAGTTTCTCGTTGAACTCAACCAGCAGATCCATATCGCTTGAGGAAGTGGCTTCATTGCGGGCGTAGGAGCCAAAAATGTAAAGTGAATTTACCCCATGGGATTCACAGAATTCTATAAGTAGCATTCTTGTATTATCACTGATGCGCATATTTACCTCCAGCACTAATATGTACAAACCAATGATGAGAAAAAACCGCCTTTCGTCGATCTGTCTGTCGGATGTCTCACCTGGTGACCTTTATGTGCGAAAGTTCGAACTTTATCATTGAGCGCTTCAGGATGGTTGCTGCTCTCTAAGTGGCCACAGGGACGTGTTGAGAGCACACAGAGCCTGAATCCAGACAGTTTCACTCCTAGCAGCTTCTTAAGACGCTTCTGATATTCCATGAATACAGCACTAAGTCAGTCATTGTATTTAAGAGAAACCCGAGTTGATCGCCTTCCAGGGTCGGAACTGTCTTATTCTCCGAGTTGTTCAATGAACTGCCGTATTGACTCCCTCTCGGTGGGATCATCGGTCAGCTCGAGGGCTTTCTGCAGGTCCTGGACTGCCTGTTCGGCATGGCCCGTCTCTATCAGGTTGATCCCTCGGAGCCAGTACGCATCTTTCAGGGAAGGATTTATCAGGACGGCTCTGGTGAGTTGCTCGACGGCTTCCTCGTAGTACCCCCCTTCCCCGTATGCATACCCGAGGTAGAGCAAGTACTGGGCGGAGTTCGGTACCATCTGTGACAGTGCCCTGAGAGTCTCCTGGATCGTATACGTGTCCTCGCGGAAGGAGATGTTCCTTCTGATACCCTCCTCGAGGGCAGTCTCGAAGTCGACCAGCGCCGACTCTATGTCCTCCAGCATCATGTATCCCGTGGATCGCGTGAGCAGCAGTTGGGGCTCCCGGGGACTTATATCGAGTCCCAGTGTGGCCGCTTCGATGCACTCTTCCCATTGGTCCCTGACTATCCAGATCGTCGCAGCGATGTCATACCATTTCCAGTGCGTACCATCCAGTTCGATCGCCCTGGAGAGGTCCTCAATGGCCATTTCCAGATCGATTTCACTGATGGCATTGACGAGAGCTCTATCGTACCACACCTGAGCAGTTTCGGGCTCGAGTTCCAGTGCCCTTGTCAGCCACTCGAAACCGGCCTGGAAGTTTCGGCTGCGCCTGAGATCCACGCCGCCGTAGTGCCAGCTTTCGAAATCGTCGGGATTCAACCGGACCGCTGTGGTGTAGTCGGCGATGGACTCCTCGTACATCCCATTCCTCGAAAGGAGGTTAGCTCTCACCTTGTAGGACTTGTACAGGGCCGGCTCTGTTTCGATGGCCATGGTGTACTGATCCAGGGCAGACTGAAAGTCTCCTGCCAGTTCGTACATGTACCCTCTGGCGAGTCTCGCCCTGATGCATCCCGGATCTATCTCTAGAGCGGTGTCGAGATAGGGAATCCCTGCGCCATAGTCCGAACTTGTCATCGAGACCATCTGAGACCGGAACAGATATGCCTCTGCGAGTGCCTCAGGGGGGATGCCGGGTCCGCATCGCAGCGCGCAGTCGATCTCGGCCAGGGCCGTATGGTTCTGGTTCTGCAGACTGTGGGCGAATGCTGAGAGCAGGAATACATAAAACCTGATGAACCCAGGAGGATCGGATAAACTGCCAAGCAGCTCGGTACTGAAAACCATGGGCTCCTCGGGCCGCGAGAAGTACTCCCTGTCTACCAGGAGGGAAGGACTGGTGTATATCTGTTCGGGGATCAGGTACAGCAGTACCGAGTCATCCTCGATGTGGTAAGAACCGATCAACATAGCGAAGGCGTTTCTATCCATGGCCGCATGGTTGAAGACGACGAAGTTATCCTCGGTAACGATCTGGTCAAAGAAGTTCACGGTCAGGCCGCATGAGTCCTCAGCCAATTGCTCTATCCACTCGAACACGGTCTCAGAGACAGGGTACAATTCGGGATCGGGGCCGACCAGCCCTCCCACAAGGATGTCACACTACGTATCGCTTCCTGCAAAGGCCATGGACACCACTGTTATCATCAGGAAGACCACTTGTCTGCTCATTATTGTCCCTCCAGGTGCTGCCCCGGGGAAAGCCCCAGTGGCGGCTTTGTATGCACTTATCCAACAACCCGAACCAATTATAACCCACTGGAATACCAGCTAGGAGTCTCCGGTCGCATCCTCGTCTGAAACTGACAATACCACATGAAAAAACAAAGGACTATTTCGTAAGAGAGTTGTAATAAAGTTGCATTGCCCTCATACACTAATGTGATGGGGCTCTATGCATTGCTTGAATGGGGTGATTCTTCAATGGTGACCTTCATGTGCAAAAGTTAGAACTTATTCCATAAATGCTTCAAGAAGATATCTGCCCTTAGAAGCTTGTCGGATTTACTCTCAAGCAGGTAAATCATCGAGGCTCATGTCAGGCCTGGGAATTCTACTTTAGCATTGAATAAGAAGGACATCACAGTATTTCTGTAACTGCTGAGTCAAAGCCCTCCAGTTTGTTTATCTCAGAGGAGGATGTAAGTGTCTCCTGGTTGTTACACTTTGAATGCTTCGGTTACCTAATTCTATTAGACTTCCGCACACAACACTCTCAGATTCTGCTAAACAGATCTTTCAGTGATCGGTTTGTCTTTCCGTTGTTCAGGCGGTTACCGGGAAACGAAACGGCTCTCTGCAGATCAGACCACAATCTTTTCCGTGTACTTATTGTTCATTAGCCTTATCAGTGAGGAATAGCTCACCTTGAACCGTATGAAATCTCCCACATTGAGGTTTGAATCCACGCTTCCCACATTAAGTACCGCAAGATCGCTGCTTGCCCCTGCTATATCGTACTCACTGTTCAAAGGAGTAAGTCCTGCTATGTCAGTGTCGAGTTCCCCGATTGTGACCACAGCCCTGAATCCTCTTTCACCCGGAGCGTACTGCTTCTGCTCCCCGGGGGGATTGAAGGGTTGCAACTCATCATTGAACTCACCTGTTGGTGCCAGGTTCTTCTTCTTTATCTCAACCACACCTGCTTCCAGGATGAAACCGTCATCCCTGAGTCCCGGCATTGTACCACCCTGAATGAGATCGTTCCCCAACAGTATGGACTCACCCACCCTGAAGTGATTCACTTGCTTGGGTATAAGACCCTGGATAAGGAAGGGCATACTTGCGCTGGACCCTGCCGAAAGCAACTGTATTTTCCTGTTGAACTTCAACTCAAGGAGCTCCTTGTAGAGAACCAATTGCATAAGTTGATCCATTCCCGGAACCGTGCCGGAAAGACAACCCAGGTTAGTGCCAATGCCGATGATTTCAATGTTCTTAAGGTTGAACACTTCGTTATACATCTCCACAAGGGTTCCTGGCAGAATTCCTTCCCGCAGGTCTCCCAGCTCGATCATCAGCAGGATCTTGTGGGTGACACCAGCTTTCTCTGCTACTTTATTGATCTCTTTTACTGTGCTAAGTTCAGTGTTCAGAGATACATCCGAGTATCTGACCACTTCTTCAAGTTCGTCTGGATGCGGAGGTTTCAGATACCATTTTTCAGCCTTTGTGTTGTCCTCAGTGATTGCTTTGAGGTTTTCAAGCCTTGAATCGGCTATGGATTCAATACCACCATCCACCAGGGCTTTAACCGCACCAGTGTGGCCGCATAGAGCTTTTGTGACAACGGTGAGAGAGCTGTCGTGCATGCCCACAAGTCTTCTTATGTAGTTGTGATTATGAAGAATTGCCTCTGTATTTATCAGCAGCCTATTCATTTGAGTACCTCATGTCGGCATACTTGGATACGAAACCGATTTTCTCGTAGAGCGTTTTAGCCGGGTTATCAAATTCAACGTGCAGTTTCACGTTACCTTTGGCGAGTTTCAGAGCTTTCTTTATCAAAATTGTTCCAATGCCCTTTCCGCGCTTGCTTTTATCCACAGCGATATAGAGAAGAAGGTTCTCAGGCACGTAACCGGACATATTGGTTTTAAGCATCACCAACGCTCCGACGATATCCCTTTCGTCCAACGCAGCCAGAATGAATCCGCCTCTCCCGCCACAGCTATCCATTGCGTAGTTAATACCGTCTCGAATCTGGCGAACGTTGTCTTCGAAGGGGATCAGCATCTCATGGAGATTTCCTGCAAACTCTTCGGCAGTGGTGAACTTTTCAAGTTCCTCCATGGAGCTGATTGTCTCGATACATATCATCTTTTGTCACATCCTTATTTAACTGAGAATTGCATAATATAATACTCAAATATGGCAAGTCAATGGGGCAATAAGTAGAATATACAATTTTAGCAATTAAATAGGGTATACAGAAGCACATTGCATTCGAGAATAGCATATTGCTGTTAATTTATCAGGATATTATGGTGTGATATTTTTACTGTATTCAAAAGATATCATCACTTGGAAGCTCAAGTGAGTCGTCCATGATGCATTTTTGTTAAAGCAGGTGATATGGTGACCCCAACGGGGATCGAACCCGTATTGCCGGCGTGAAAGGCCGGTGTCCTTACCATTGGACGATGGGGCCACTGTGAAGTGAGCGCGGTACGATAACATTTTTATCCATTCCCGTCAACTTCAAGTTGAAAGGAGATGGTTCTGGTGAGCCGCGGGGGGATTGAACCCCCGACCCTCTGATTAAAAGTCAGATGCTCTGCCAACTGAGCTAGCGGCCCACCGAGGCGGTATCATAATAATTCAAGCCAGTACGGGGCAACTGTGACCGGGGTCCCGGAAGAGATTATATTGATCTAATGGCAAAACCTTACAGACTGAACCGATGGCTGATACACACCGAAGATTCAGTGCCTTCCACTCAGAAATGGGTACGGGAGAGGCTTACAGAGTTGCCAGACCGTTCGGTGGTTCTAGCTGCTTCCCAGACATCCGGTCGTGGCAGAAGCGGCAGGGAA
>JAGLQD010000470.1 GCA_023136985.1 Candidatus Sabulitectum sp.
TCTTGTATTTAACGATACCGGCAGCCTCATCGAAGAGGAACCTTCTGTCCTCCGGCCTGCTTGATAGAATGGTTCCCACCATCTTGGATTCCAGTATCCAGTAACCGGTAGATCCCAGCCCTTTGTCCACCACAAGGTCTGTTATATCCATGAGCCTGCAACGACTGCCGTTTATGCTGTATTCGCTCTCTCCTGTTCGAAACAGTCTTCTGGATACAGAGACCTCATCGTACTCCAGTCCAAGCAGCCTGTCAGTGTTGTCAAAGGTAAGGGTAACCTCCGCCATTCCCAGCTGTTTGCGTTTTGTAGAACCGGAAAATATCACCGATTCCATTCTGTCCGCCCTGAGCTGCTTGGGACTCTGGTTTCCCAGCACCCATCTTATTGCATCAGCCACATTGCTCTTTCCGCATCCGTTGGGACCAACAATTGAGGAGATCCCCGATTTGAAATCAATCCTGAACGGATCGGCGAACGATTTGAAGCCTACGATCTCAAGCCTTTTAAGCCTCACCTGCTTCACCTCCCTGCCTTATGGCGGCAACCACATAAGTAACAAAGCTCAGAACCACCAGTGTGATTGAAAGCAGACCCAGGCCGTCTGTCTGAAGAAACCACTCATTACCTGGAAACTGAAACTGTGGGAACACGGCCTGCCTGAGCATATAAAAAGAAAGAAACATCGTAGCCAGCTTGCCCCAGATATTTGAGGAAGGAGGCTTCTTTTTTCTGTAGAAAAGAAGACCGCCTGCAACGATCAGAATATCTCTGGCTGCGAGAACAACAAAGACCCACAGAGGCATCAGATGCAGAAGCAGCATTGTTACCGCAAAAACAGCAAACGCTATTTTGTCTGCAAGTGGATCAAGAATTTTTCCCCAGTCACTGACTGTTCCGGTGATTCTGGCAAGTTTTCCGTCAACGGCGTCTGAAAGTATGGCAAGAACCACAAAGAGGAGTGTATAGCCGGTGTGTTCATTCCAGAGAAAGAAACACGCTGCAACTGCCAGAGGAACTCTGGCAATGCTCACAATATTTGCAGCTGTAAGAAATCTACCTGTGATCACTGTTCCGCCCCCAGCAATCTGGAAGCATGGTCCTCTGCTCCTGTGCCACCGCCAAGAAGCCTTGCAAGTTCCTTCAACTGCCCGGTACGGGAGTTGAGAACTGCAACGGTAGTAACAGGCATATCATCTGCATAAGCCTTTGTTACAGCCAGATGCCTTTGTGCTCTGGAAGCTATCTGAGCAAGATGTGAAACAACAATGATCTGTCTTGAGGAAGCAGCTCTCAAAAGAGACTCTGCCAGATCATGTGCTGTTTCTCCCCCTGTGCCTGCATCGATCTCGTCAAACACCAGAGTGGATGCTGAAGATGAATCTGCAACTACAAGAGCAAGAGAAAGAGCAACCCGAGAGAGTTCTCCGCCACTGGCTACAGCCTCCAGCGAATCCACGGGAATTCCCTTGTTGGCCGAAAACATGAAAAGAACCGATTCTGCCCCCTTTGAATCCAGATGCATTCCAGCCACGGATGTAAATGTGCTCGGAGGGTTGAATCGAATGGAAAATTGTGCGAAACGCATGTTCAACTGTTTCATTTCGGCAACTGCCTGTGCTGAAAGTTTCTCTCCGGCAGACTTTCTCTTTGCTGTGAGCTCACCTGCAGTTTCAACTACTTTCTTCGTTAGGGCCGGCAGCTTGTTCTCGATAGCTTTCAATTCTTCCCGGGCAGCGGTGTACTCCTGAAGACGGGAAGAGAGTAGATCCCTGTGATCGATCATGGACTGGACAGTACCGCCACACCTTGAGATCAATACGGAATACTCATCAAGTCTTCTGTCTATTGCCGATATCCTGTCTGGAGCCTCTTCCAGATCAGACATCTCCGAATGGATCAAACTGGAAGCTTCCTCCACAGAAATAGATGCCTGAGACAGCAGCTCTGCCAGTTCCTCCCTGTCCGGTATTTCTCTGGAGACCCGCCTTAGCAATCCTGCAAGAACAGCTGAAACTCCTTCGTCTCCCTGAAGAGCTCCAATAGTCTCCTGAAACAAGAGCGACCGTTCCATGGTCTTCCTGATATTCTCTCTTCGGTCAATAAGTGAACTGTAGTCTTCAAGGGAGGGATCAACCTGATCGAAAAGCGATATTTCATGGATAAGCAATTCTCTGCTGACCTCCGATTCTCCAAGAAATGCCTTGAGTTCGTCACTTCTTGCAGAAGCTGCCTGAAACTCCTGGAATAACTTCTGATACTTTTCTCTCAGGGGCATGGCGTATGCATATGCATCGAGTATATCCATCTGACGGGCAGATTTGAGTAGAACTGGAGTCGATCTCTGACTGTGCAGGGCGATAAAGCCTTGAACTGATCTCCGTACTTCGTCAAGGGTGGACAGAGCATCATCCATAAAGACCCTGCTTCTTCCCTGGGCGCTTATCTCCCGTCTGATCACTGTTTCTTCCCCGCCAGGCAGTTGAAAGACTGCTTCCACAGAAGCTGTTCCTGCTCCTGGCCTGACAAGAGTTTTGTCTGCTCTTGCCCCTACAGCAAGCATTAATCCATCAACGAGAATTGATTTGCCAGAGCCGGTCTCGCCAGTAATAACATTCAATCCCTTTTCAAACTCCATGGCAGTATCACTGATAGTGGCCAGATTCTTCAGAGAGATCGAATGGAGCATCTGCACCTGCCTACCCCCTGTATCCCCAGCCGAGCTTCTTCCCCAGCATGGCATAGTAATCAGACCGTCTACCGGTTCTGATCACAGGGCAGGTGAGAGATGAAAGCTGGACTGCGATGGAATCTCCTTCTGTCATTGATCCGCATTTGGCCACTCCATCCGCAAGTATTAACGGATTCTTCCCCCGCGATCGAAGAATAGTAAATTCAATTTTTGAGGAGAGAGGAACCACAATTGGCCTGATGGCAAGCAAGTGCGGACATATAGCTGTAATAATAACCACCGGGAGATTAGGGTGTAGTATCGGTCCGCCACATGAGAGGTTATAAGCAGTTGATCCTGATGGAGTTGAGACCATAACACCATCGGAAGCAATAACAGCCACCTCCCTGCCATCCACCAGAACACGGATATGAAGGATTCCTCCTTCTGCCGCACGACTTATACAAATTTCATTTAGGGCTCTGACACATATTCCACCTGGTCCTGTGGTCTTCAAAACAGGAAGATCATCAATCTCGTAATCCCCGGAAAGCAGACAAACTATGGAATCTCCAACCCGGGCAAGCTCACAGTCCGCAAGAAAACCCAGGTGGCCGGCGTTTACTCCCAGAACAGGAAGATTGCTGCCCAGAAGCGTATCCATTACTCTCAGTATCGTACCATCTCCGCCTATTGCCGCAGCAACATCTGTTTCTTCCGGCTGTGTGAAAACATCAATACCGGCGTTCTCAAAAATGCTTCCATATTCTGCAGCAGCAGGTTCAGGAATAAATATTCTTTTAACAGATTTCACTATTGACCCTGACATGTTCTTTTACAGACTCACTTACTCCTGCTGGATCCAGTTTAAGGTCGTCTAATATCTCTCTGGTACTGCCATGAGTCACGAAATCATCTGGAATGCCGAGATTCAGTATGCTCTTATCTTTAAGCTGCGATGATATGTACTGACCGAACCCTCCTCTGAGGGTACCTTCCTCAAGAGTAACCACAAGCCTGCTAACCGCAAGATCCCTG
>JAGLQD010000471.1 GCA_023136985.1 Candidatus Sabulitectum sp.
TCGCTAAATCGCTCAGCTTAGGTATCTATAGTGTAAATTGTATTCCTGTCGGCAAAATTGCAGTAGAGCAGGTCGCCGAAGTATGAAGCCACCAGTCGATTGGGTCTGTCTGTATAAGGAAAGGATTCCGGAAAGAAAATCTTGTTCGGCGAGGTTGGTCCCTCAGAAACATAGGTTTTGTCGATGTATCTTCGCACCCGGTTCGCAGCGAATACCCAGTATCCGTCTCCGCTTACTGCGAAATCCTCAGCATAGCATAAATTGTTTTTAACTGCGCCCCGTACTGCATCAGGGAAACTCGGATTTACATAATCAGGTTCTGTGGGCTCGAGAGTCGTGCGTAATTCACACCCGCTGATCACTGCGAGAAACACAGCGAAGGAAAGACAAAATAATCTCAAGACAACCGCCCTTTCCGACAGAAGCAGCACAACGCCCACAGTGCGGCAAATTGATCCCTGATTAAGCAGTAGTCAATAATTCGCCGTTAGTTCCAGCAATTAATCAGGGTATTTACACAGAAACAGGATGATTGAGAGAGGCAATGGAACATGAAGTGCTTTTAGGTATATAAGATAACTCACAGATGATAGAGAGCTGAAATGGGAAATAGCGTGTTACTTGTGTTGTTGTAACACGGTTAATGGGTAAGCCTTGAAGATACATATTGCGCTCTTCGTGCTGGTTGGTCTGGGGTTTGCTCTGGACAGCGGAATGGTTAACGGCCTGGTTCTTGATTCTGATGGCAAGCCTGTTGCAGGTGCTTCTGTGATGGTTGCAGGTACTGTTTATGGTGTTATGACTGACGCTAATGGTGAGTATCTGTTGTATAACATGGAACCGGGGGTTGTATCTCTTACTGCGAGAATGGTGGGAAGGGCTTCCCATACAGTTCACGGTGTAGAAGTCATCGGCGGCATGACAACCAGGGTTGATTTCCTGCTTGAAGAAGAGGCTCAGGGCAACACAGTTATCACTGTAAGAGATCAGAGAAGCCTCATAGAATATGATGAGATCGAAACGGTGCACTTCATAAGCACAGATGAAATTGAGAGTCTTCCTGTGGAAAGCATAAAGGATCTTGCAGTTCTTCAGGCCGGTGCGGTGGTTGCAGGGGGGAATCTACATATCAGGGGAGGGAGAAGTGGTGAGATCCTCTATCTTGTGGATGGAATTCCCATGAACGATCTTTCAGACAACATGTATTCTTTCGACCTTCCCATGTCGTCAGTTGCAGAAATGAAGGTCATTTCCGGAGGATTCAGTGCTGAGTACGGCGGGGCTCAATCCGGTGTCATATCAATCATCACCAGGGATGGCAGTAATGGTTTTTTTATTGCAGGTGATGTTGCAGCCGGAGCATAC